>NZ_JAGIQL010000402.1 GCF_017813245.1 Streptomyces montanisoli | reverse complement strand
ATACTGCAATGACACGACTTCGGCGGTACGCTTGAGCCCCGCTACATTGTCGGCGCGGAATCACTAGACCAGTGAGCTATTACGCACTCTTTCAAGGGTGGCTGCTTCTAAGCCAACCTCCTGGTTGTCTCTGCGACTCCACATCCTTTCCCACTTAGCGCACGCTTAGGGGCCTTAGTCGATGCTCTGGGCTGTTTCCCTCTCGACCATGGAGCTTATCCCCCACAGTCTCACTGCCACGCTCTCACTTACCGGCATTCGGAGTTTGGCTAAGGTCAGTAACCCGGTAAGGCCCATCGCCTATCCAGTGCTCTACCTCCGGCAAGAAACACGCGACGCTGCACCTAAATGCATTTCGGGGAGAACCAGCTATCACGGAGTTTGATTGGCCTTTCACCCCTAACCACAGGTCATCCCCCAGGTTTTCAACCCTGGTGGGTTCGGTCCTCCACGACCTCTTACAGCCGCTTCAACCTGCCCATGGCTAGATCACTCCGCTTCGGGTCTTGAGCATGCTACTA
>NZ_JAGIQL010000401.1 GCF_017813245.1 Streptomyces montanisoli | reverse complement strand
CGGCCCACCGCGCCCGGCGCGGGCCGCCGTGGCCCCGCGGTGGCCCGCGGCGTACACGGGCCTGATGCCCAGACGCGCCACGGGCACGGCGCGGGCCACAGCGGTGGTCGCGGCAGCGGCGGTTGGTTGGCCCGCCCGATGCGGGCCGCGCCGTACACGTCGGCACCATGTACCGCTTGGCGGCGCCGCACGCGTGGCAACCTGCCCCGGCGCTGGGCGGCCCCGCGGCGTACGACGGGCCTGATGCCCGTACGCATGGGCGCGGTGCGGGTCACCACGGTGGTCGCGCCGGCGGCGGTCGGTCTGCCCGCCCGAGGCGGGAGGACAGCGGCGCGCTACCCGTCGGGAAGTGTGTGCCGCACGCGTGGCAGCCCGCCCCCGGGCGCTGGGCGGCCCACCGCGCCCGTGGCCGGGGACTGCGGCGGCCCGCCCCGCGTCATGGCGCACGTACCCACAGAGCGCGGTGCGGGGGCTGCCGCCGCGGCGGAATCGTGCCCGTCGCAGGGGCCTCCGCCCGCGCGG
>NZ_JAGIQL010000400.1 GCF_017813245.1 Streptomyces montanisoli | reverse complement strand
AAAGGAGGGGGCAGCACACGGGATTCATGGCTGACAAGAACTCAGGCATGTGCTCATCCAACTTGCGCTCGTGCCGTCAGGCGAGGCCCCCGGCGCGCAGTGGATCCACTCCGTCGTCCCGCGCCCGCGCGAAGAGGCCAAGAGCCTCAGTGGGTGGCCCCGCCCGATGCTCTGCCGTCGGGCCCGGTCGCGGGGGCGCCGTCGGGAGCCGACGGTCCCGGCGGCGGGCCGCCTCGGCAGGGGCGGCCGTCAGCCGTGAGCCGGTGGCCGCCTTCCTCGGGGGCGCCGCGCCCGGCACCCGCCGCGTGCCGGTGTCCCTGACCCGGCGGGGCCGGGTGCGGGTCCGCACCCGGTGCGCCTGGGGCTGGGAGCCCGGCCTGCGAGCCGGTCGGCCCGGCCGACGGACGGCCGAACGTCCAGGGCGGCGTTCAACAGCTCGGGCGCGCACCTGCCGGGACTGCGGCCGGCCCGGTGAGTGCGCATCGCCCTCGCCGGGGGCGGCGCGCCGGGATGGCCGGCCGCCCCCG
>NZ_JAGIQL010000399.1 GCF_017813245.1 Streptomyces montanisoli | reverse complement strand
AGCAGGTGGAGCGGCTGCAAAAGGACTTGGCCCGGAACAAGGCCGCACTCGAGGTGATGGGAAAAGCTTCCGCGCTCTTGGAAATGATCTCCGAGAGCGCGGACTGAATCCTGCCGTCGGCCCTGTCGTGGGCGAGGCGTTCACCGGAGTTGAGGCTCAGCTGGGCATCACGGCCGCCTGTCGGCTGACCGGCCGCTCTCGGGCCACCCACTACCGCCGGCTGCGCCCGGTAGCACCACGCAAAGCACGTGTCCCGCAGGTCCAACCGTCAGCCCTGACGGTCGAAGAGCGTGCTGCGGTACTGGAGTTGATGAACGGCGAGGAGTACGCCGAGCTGGCTCCCGCGCAGATCTGGGCCCGTGAGCTGGATGCCGGCCGCTACCACTGCTCCGTCTCGACGATGTACCGGATCCTGCGCGAGCAGGGGCAGTCCGGCGAGCGCCGACGGCAGGCCACCCATCCCGCCAAGGTGGTGCCCGAACTGGTCGCCACCGGGCCCTCACAGGTGTTCACCTGGGACATCACCAAGGCGGCCGGACC
>NZ_JAGIQL010000040.1 GCF_017813245.1 Streptomyces montanisoli | reverse complement strand
CCCGCGAGGGCGCGCCCGCGCCGGCGGAGTGCCGGGCGGCCCCGCGCCGCATCGCGGTCGTCGGCCCGCAGGCCGGGTCCCCGACCGCCGTGCTCGGCTGCTACTCGTTCCCCGTGCACATCGGGACGCAGCACCCGGACATGCCGTTCGGCATCGAACTGCCCACCCTGCGCGAGGCGCTGGCGGCCGAGTTCCCCGGCAGCGAGATCGTCGCCGCCGAGGGATGCGGCATCGACACGCGGGACACGGACGGGATCGCCGGCGCCGTGGCCGCGGCGCGGGACGCCGACGTCGTGATCGTGGCGCTCGGCGACCGCGCAGGGCTGTTCGGCCGCGGCACGAGCGGCGAGGGGTGCGACGCGCCCGACCTCGCGCTGCCCGGGGTGCAGCAGCGGCTGCTCGACGCCCTGCTGGACTCGGGCACGCCGGTCGTCGCCGCGCTGATCGCCGGACGTCCCTACGCGCTCGGCCGTGCGGTGGACGAGGCGGCCGCGATCGTGCAGACGTTCTTCCCCGGCCAGGAGGGCACCCGCGCGCTGGCGGGGGTGCTGTCCGGGCGCGTCGCGCCGTCGGGCCGGCTGCCGGTGAGCGTCCCGCGCCTGCCGGGTGCCCAGCCGTCCACGTACCTGGCCGCGCCGCTCGCCGCGCGCTCCACCGTGTCGAGCATCGACCCGACGCCCGCGTTCCCCTTCGGCCACGGCCTCACGTACACGGACTTCACGTGGTCGGAACTGAGCGTGTCCACGGCGCGCGCGTCCACCGGGGGCGAGCTCGGCCTGGCGTTCACGATCCGCAACACGGGGGGCCGCCGCGGCACCGAGGTGGTCCAGCTGTACCTGCACGACCCGGTCGCCTCCGTCGTGCGCCCCGTCCAGCGGCTCGTGGGGTGCGTGCGGGTGACGCTGGCGCCGGGCGAGCGGGCCAGGGTAGGGGTGACCGTGCCCGCGGATCTCGCGTCGTTCACCGGCTTGGACGGCCGGCGGATCGTGGAGCCCGGCGCGCTGCGGCTGCGGCTCGGCGCGTCGAGCGGGGACGTGCGGCTGAGCGCGGACGCGGAGCTGTACGGGCCCGTGCGGCAGGTGGACCACACGCGCGCGCTGCACGCACGGTTCACCGTCGGCGCGCCGACGGGCCCCGCCTGACGCGGGGGGGGCGTGCCGGGCGGTACGGGGTAGGGGGCGGTACGGGGTAGGGGGCGGTACGGGCCGGGCGGTACGGGCCGGGCGGCGTGGTGGCGCTGTCGGGCCCGTACCGCCGCCGGTCGCATCCGGACGCGCAACGCGCACGACCCGCACAAGAGTTGTCGGCTTCGCGTAGATCCGGGCAACAGGGCGCGGGAGAGCTACGGCTTCTGGTACGGATGTCCTGGTACGGATGACGTAGTCGTACGGATGACGTAGTCAACGAGTCGGGTCCCCGAGGAGACCGCATGGCCACCAGCCGAGGGGTCGACGTATCCGCCTACCAGGGCGTCCAGGACTGGGCCGCCCGCAAGGCCGAGGGCGTCGTCTTCGCGTTCGCCAAGGCGAGCGAGGGCCAGACCACGCACGACGCCCGCTTCGCCACGCACATCGGCGGCATCAAGAGGGCGGGTCTCGTGCCCGGCGCCTACCACTTCGCCTGGCCCAGCCAGTCGGCGGCGAAGGAGGCGGCCAACTACGTCGCCGCCGTCAAGCCGCACGCGGGCAAGGGGTTCTGCCACTGGCTCGACCTGGAGCGCTACCCCGACGGCCGCAACTACGCGGGCAGGTCGGCCGCCCAGATCAAGGCGTACGCGACGGAGTGGCTCGCCGCCGTGCGCAGGGCCTTCCCCGGGCAGCGGGTGGGCGTCTACACGTCCGGCTCCGACCTCGCCGCCGGTCACGTGCCGGCGGACGTACCGCTGTGGTACCCGGCGTACACCTGGGGCACGACGGCCGTCTCGTACGCGAAAGCGGAGGCGGCGGCGCGGCCGCGGCCGTCCGGGCGCTCGCCCCTGGTCTGGCAGTTCACCAGCACGCCCATCGACCGCTCCCTGTGCTACCTGTCCGCGACCGCCCTGCGCGCCTGGGCCGCGGGCGCCGACGCCCCGGAGGACGACATGCCCCAGTACGTCAATCTCGCCCTGGCCAGGCCTTACACCATCGCCCCAGGTCAGGACTGGGACGCCATCGAGTTCACCAAGGAGTGGACGGACGAGACCGGCGACCACGCGAAGGACGGCAGTGTGTTCGTCCGCGGCAAGGCGCGCTTCACGGGCGAGGTCAGCCTCGTGCTCGAAGGCGCGCCGGCGGGCGCGCAGATCCAGGTGCGCCAGTCGGAGGTGGACGCGAAGGGCGCGTACGTGCTGGACCATCCGATCGCGGAGATCATCGCGACCGAGGGGAACACGTACGCGACGGTGCCGATCACCAACCACCTCCCGGCGGGGCACGGCATGCGCATCCGCGTGAAGGCCTTCCAGCCGACGCCGCTGAAGGTGGCGGCCGCGGTGGTGAAGGCACTGGTCTGGAAGGGCTGACAGAGCGACAGAAACACGCCTCATGACCGTACTGCCTCTCACGGGCACCCCGTTTGCCCTAGATTGACCGTCATGATCCGCGCAGTAGTCCTCGACATCGGCGAGACGCTCGTCCGAGACGACCGGTACTGGGCCTCATGGGCCGACTGGTTGCAGGTCCCACGGCACACCGTCTCCGCACTCGTGGGCGCCGTCGTCGCCCAGGGCAGGGACCACGCGGACGCGCTGCGGCTGATCAGCCCGGGGATCGACGTGGGCGCATCGTACGCGGCCCGGGACGCGGCGGGACGCGGCGAGCACCTCGACGAGAGCGACCTCTACCCGGACGTGCGCCCGGCGCTCGGCGAGTTGCAGGCACGCGGCCTGCGCGTCGTCGTCGCGGGCAACCAGACCGTACGCGCGGGCGAACTGCTGCGCGGCCTCGACCTGCCCGCCGACCTGGTCGCCACGTCCGGTGACTGGGGCGTCGCCAAGCCGGACCCGGAATTCTTCCACCGCGTCCAGCGCGCGGCCGAGGCCGAGGAGGACGAGATCGTCTACGTGGGCGACCATCCGGCGAACGACATCCTCCCCGCACGGGCGGCGGGCCTGCACACGGCCCACCTCAGGCGCGGGCCCTGGGGCCACTTCTGGGCCGACGACCCGACCGTGCTGGACGCGGCGGACTGGTCGGTCGACAGCCTCACCCAGCTGGTCGCGGCGGTCACCGCGGTCGCGGCCTGACGGCCTGACGGCATGACGGCCTGACGGCCTGAGGGCTCAGGCCGCGCTCAGGCCGGGCCCAGGCTGGGCTCAGGCCGCGGCCTCCGCGGCGAGGGCCATCACGTCGTCGCCGCTGAAGCCCGTGACGCGGGCGACCTCCGCCTGGTCTGCGGGGGCAGCGGGGGCAGCTCCCTGCTGGAGTGCGGCGACGGCCTCGGCCCGCAGATCGACCCGGGCGGCTTCGAGGGCGTCGACGGCCTCCTTGTAGCGCTTGGCGGCGAGTTCCAGCTTGGCGGTGTCCATGCGGGCCAGCCTCCCACACCCGCGGCCGTGCCCCGCTGTCTCCCTACGGCCGGGGCTCCAGCTCCCGCTGGTACCAGCTGCCGGGCTTGCCGCCGAGCTCCGAAGGATCGGCCGGGCCGACCCGGACGAACCCGGCCTTGAGCAGCACCCGCTGGGACGCGACGTTGCCGTGCGAGGCGGCCGCCCGCAGTGTGTGCAGCCCGTGGCGCGCCGCAGCCAGCCGGCACAGCTCGCGGACGGCCCCGGTCGCCACCCCGCGACCGGCGACGCGCTGCGCGACCCGGTAGCCGAGCGCGGCCACTCCGTCCTCGAGGTCGTACAGGTTGAACCGGCCGAGCACCGAGCCGTCCTCGTCGAGGAGCACGTGGAAGACGCAGACACCGGCGTCCTGCTCGGCCATCAACGCCTTGAACCGGTCGGCGAACTGCTCGAAGTACGCGTCGCCGCGGTCGGTGATCGAGGCGGCGAAGTAGGCGCGGTTCGCGAGCTCGAAGGCCAGAACCGCGGGCTCGTCGTCGGCTTGAAGTCGTCTCAGCTCGGGCATCGTCCGACCGTACCCGGACGGGGCGCCGCGGCCACCCGAATTTCCGCTCCGGCACTCAGTACTGCCCGCGCCTTCCTCACCGGTGCCGCATCCAGACGTTGGGCTCGCGGTACACGCCCTGGTCGGCGGACCGATCGACGGTGAGCAGGCTCAGGCCGTCCGGGATCACGTAGTCGCCCGACGCGGGAAACGCCATGCCGCTCCACCGCTCCCACTCGGCGACCGTGCCGGTCATCGTCTGCGAGACGGGCGCCGCCGCCAGGATCTCGGCGCCGAGACGCTGATGCGTCCGTATCCACGGGTCGAGGGACATGCCGTCCTCGCGCTTCCACGCCATGAACGTCTCGATGGGAGTCAACGGGTACCGCGCCTTCGTCGTCGGCCGGACCGGCGCGACGACCCGCGCGAGACCGGCCTCCCCGGCGGCCCGGCACAGGGCGGTGATGACCTCGCCCGCGAGCCCGCGTCCCTTGAGCGACGGGGTGACGATCGCGCCGCACACCACCAGGGTGTCGGCCTCCACGCCCTGTTCCCGGCCCTCGACGGCCCGCGCGAGCGACTGCGTGTACCCGCTGGGCAGGGCGTCGGCCGTGCCGTCCCATCGAATGGGCACGCCCCATCCGGACGCCACCGGCACGCCGCTCTCGTCGACCAGCATGAGGTTCAGATCGGCGAAGTACTCCCGCACCCGGCCCAGGTAGTCCTTCACGAGCCGGTCCGCGGTGATGAACTCCGGAAAGCCCTCGCTGAAGAGCTCTTTCATCTGCTCGTCGGGCCAGGTGCGTGCGTCGGTCCGTTCGATCTTCAGTGCCATGGCCTGTTCATAGCACAGCCGTTCGCTACTCCTACCTTGCGGAGATCGCTCCGGGCAGCTCGATTCGGCATGTCCATGACGGATACGTGCCGCCGCCAACACGAGGCGGCCTTCATGCCGCTCGCCCCGCGCCCCGCGCCCCGCACAGCTCGTCATCGACCCGGCGGCGGCCGACCTGGCCATCATGGGTCGACCTCGGGCTCGCGCCTGAGCAGCCCGAGCCGTCACCGCCGGAACCGCCTGCCGCCGATCCGCCACAGAATGGCTCCTGACGAAGCGAAGCCCCCCACCGCGACGCCATACGGCGCGCGGTGGGGCTTGTTCGTGCGTCAGGGGTCAGCCGACCTTCTTCCACTCGGAGCAGCCGGTCGTCTGAAACGCCTTATCGCTGCTGCGGATGGTGACGGTCGTCTGCCCGCTCGGGTTGCCATTCGCGAGAATTTCGCCGAAGTCCCCGGACGTGCCCTTGAGACGAGCCCAGTAGCAGGAGGGGAAGCCCGAGTCCGCCGGCCCGGACGTCTTGTACGTGCCCGCCTTGATGTCGCTACCGACGACGAACGTCCCGTCGCCGGGGATCGTCGCCGCCGCCTTTGGCGCGACCGTCTTCGTTCGCGTCTTCGTCACCGTCTTCGTGGCGGTGGCTGTCACCGTGACCGTCGGCGCCGGCTTCGCCTTGGCCATTGGCGCGTCCGTGACCGTCTCGGTTGCCGTCGTCGTGGCTGTCGGCACCGGAGCGGGCTTCGCGTCCGCAGCCGTCTTCGTCGTCGCGCTGTCGCCGCCGCCGGACGTGCCGATGGCGACACCGACGAAGAACAGGACGGCGGCGCCCGGGATGACGAACCGCTTCAAGGTCCAGCCGGGCCGCCGACCGTAGTCCTTCGGCTGCTGCGGCTCAGGCTGCTGCCCCCACTGCGTCGGCTCGTCGGGCGTCGGCTGCTGCTGATTGTCCCAAGTCATGGAATCCCCCCAAGTCTGTGGAGAGATGACCGTAGCGCCCCGGTCTGACAGTTCATGAGGAGCAGACTCCGGTCGTGGCCAAACCGTGACGGATAGGTGGGGGTGGGGTGATCAACGCGGAGGGCACTAGTCTCTGTTGCTGTTCCTGCTGACGATCAGACCCTTCACCAAACGGTCGGTAGCAGAACCGGCGTTGTCGAGCGGTCCTCGAGCAGCGGCTTGCCCGAAACCGTTCGCCAAAAGCCGCATGGCACTGGTCGGGCTCGTCCGCGTATCCACCGACAAGCAGAACGTCGACCGTCAGCACGGCGCACTCGACCCCATCTGCGTCAAGGTCTTCGAGGAGAAGGTCTCCGGCAAGCTCGCCGTCGCCGAACGCCCCGGGCCGATGACGCTCGCCGAGCTGTTCCAGCGCAACATCGCCGTCAAGGTCGTCAAGGTCATCGGCGTGGGCGAGCACGGAGATAAACCTCCTGCTCGCGCTCGCCCTCCGATGCGTCGGCATCACCAGGTCGCGATCACGCAGCTCCTGCACCGCGCGCCCCGCGGTCCCGAGCGCCACCCGGTACTCGCGCGCCAGATCCCGCTCCCCGGGCAGCCGCGCGCCGACACTCAGCTCGCCGCCCTCGATCCGCTGCTGCACCGCGTCGGCCGGCTGCATGTACACGGGCACAGGGGAGCTGAGCTCGAACGGGCTCTCCTTCACAAGGCGCCCCCTCGGTAAGAGAGGGGGTCACCGCTCTTTGGCCTCCTGACCAGGGAGTTGCCCGTCCCGCCGTAGGAGATATCTGGGGGACGCGCTGCGGTAGCTGGACCGTAGCCAAGGTGTGGTGAGAGTGCGGCCAGAGTGTCAGAAAATGCGAAAGCCCAGGTCCCTTACGCCTGCGACCTGGGCTTTCCTCATGGACCGTGCTGGTCCGGCGGTGGGCGCGGACGGTTTCGAACCGCCGACATCTGCCTTGTAAGGGCAGCGCTCTACCCCTGAGCTACGCGCCCCTCAGTGAGGGAACAGCGTACATGGCCCGCGGGCCCGGGCGGCAAACCCGTGGCGCGGTGGGGGTGGGCGGGGGTTAGCCCTACCCCGTAGACGGTGGGCGGCCGGATCGGATCCGTGCGCGTGCGCTTCTACCGTGGCTGTACCGCACGCCGCCGAACCACAGGCCGAATCCCAGGGGGACCGATCACCGTGACCACCGCACGCGCACGCCGCCGTATCCGCGCCGCACTCGCCGTCTGCGGGGCCGTCGCCGTCGCGGCGACCGTCAGCGGGTGCGGCGACGACGGGGACGGCGGGCCCGTGCAGAAGCACACCTTCGCCTTCTCCGGCACGAAGCTCACCATCAAGGCCGGCGACTCCGGCGTGCGGGTCGCGCCAGGGGACGTCAAGGGCGTCCACGTGGAGCGGCAGGTCCACGGGTGGGTGGTGCTCGGGCACGGGCCCGACGCGACGTGGCGCCTCGACGGGCACACGCTGACCCTCGACGTGAAGTGCTCGGGCTTCGCCGCCGACTGCGGGGCGCGGCAGTCGGTGCTCGTGCCGCGCGGCGTCGCCGTCACGGTGGAGAGCACGAACGGCAAGGTCGAGGCGTCCGGCTTCGCCACTCCCCTGTCCGTGCGCACCGACAACGGGAGCGCGGAGGCGCGCGACAGCTCGGGTCCTGTGACGCTCCGCTCCCGCAACGGTTCCGTCGCCGCGTACGGCATCACCGGCAAGAAGGTGACGGCGAGCTCCGACAACGGGCGCATCCACCTCGGGTTCTCGGCCGTGCCCGACCGTGTCGACGTCACCAGCCGGAACGGGGGCATCCGGGTCGACCTGCCCGCCGGGCACACGGCGTACGCGGTCGACGCCACCGTGCGCAACGGCAGCACGGACATCGGCGTGCCGCGGGACGGCTACAGCACGCACACGGTGGAGGCGCACGCGGACAACGGCGGGATTTCCGTGCACGCTGCCAACTGAACGACCCGTGTGTTCGTCCCTGCCGGGTGGGACAATGTACCGGCAGGGCGAAACCGGCACGGGAGAGGCATGTGACACACGCGCGTCCGCACTCTGGGGACTCCGGAGGCTCTGGAGCGAGGATGAGCGGGGCCGGTGCGGGCCGCGCCGCGCCCGGGCGCCGTGGCGCGCGGCTGCTGGCCGCCGTGCTCGCGCCCGTCCTCCTGCCCGTACCCCTCCTCGTCGCGGCGCTGCCCGCCGCCTTCGCGAGCGGTGGCGGCGGTGGCGGGCGCCGCTGGTTCGGCGGCGGGCGCGGCAGCGAGAACCAGCGCGCCGCCGCGCAGGAAGCGAAGGACGCGGCGGCCGAGGCCTTCTACGAGCTGGACACCGCCCAGCGCGACCTGCGGCTCTCCATCGAGACCATCGGCGCCGTCGACAGCACCCCGCGCGCACGCAAGGCGCTCGACGGCTTCGCCGCGCTCGGCCGCCGCATCGACGAGGCCAGCGGCATCTACATCACGGCGGTCGACGCGCACGACCTCGACCGCCACGATCTCGACGTCGCCACGGCGACCCGCGCCCACAACGAGCTGACGAAGGCGAAGGACGAGCTGGTCCGGGTCAAGGGCGAGCTCGACACATTCGCGCGGGGGCTCGGCCCGCTGCTCGACAGCGCCGAGACGCAGCTCGCGCGCCTCGCGCCCGCCGTCGAGCGGGCCAAGCAGGCGCTGCTCGCGGCGAGCAACGCGCTCGACACGGTGCGTGGCTCCGGTCTGCGGGCCGACGACCTGGCCGCGCGGCTCGCGGCGCTCTCGCCCGAGCTGACGCGACTCAACGAGGGCGCGGGCAGGCACGGCGTCGGCGAGACGCTGCAGCGTGCCGACCGCGTGCTGCGCGAGGCCGAGGCCGTACGGTCGGAGGCCGACCGGCTGCCCGAGCGCGCGAAGGAGATCGATCGCCGCCTGGTGTCGCTGCGCACGCGCGCCCAGGCGCTCGCCAACCGCGCGGGGTCGGTCGAGCCGGTGCTCAGCGAGCTGCGGCGCCGTTTCTCCGCCGCGTGCTGGCAGGACCTGCAGCCGGTGCCCGCGCAGGCCGGCGAGAGCGTGCGGCAGGCCGAGACCAAGCTCAAGGAGGCGGCGAAGGCCCGCGAGGAGCAGCGCTGGCCGGACGCGACGGCCCTGCTGAGCACCGTCCGCGCGCTGCTGAACGACACTGACGAGGCCGTGTCGGCCGCCGGTGACCGCCTCCAGCGGCTGAACGCGGTGCAGAAGGACCCGCAGCAGGAGGTCGACCGCACGCGCTTCGCCGTCCGCGACGCCCAGCGGCTCGCGATGGCGGGCCGCGCCACGCCCGACCCCCGGCACGCCCGCCCGCTGGACGAGGCGGTCGGGCGCGTGGACCGCGCGCTGGCCGGTCTTGAGGGGCGGCACCCCGACTACTGGCACTTCCTGACGGAGATGGAGGCCGTGCGCGCGACGGCGTCGCACGTGGTCGACGAGATCCGCGAGGAACGCGCGGGCAACCGGGCGCCGCGCCGCTGAGCTCCCGGGCGCGGCCGGCGTAGGCGCCGCCCGTGTAGGCACGGCCCACGTAGGCGCGGGTCCACGTGGGCGCGCGGGTCCACGTGGGCGCGGGCTCACGTACGCGCGGCCCACGTACGCGCGGCGCACCGGATACGCTCGTGGCATGCCTCGTTACGAGTACCGCTGCCGCGCCTGTGGCGCCACGTTCGAACTCCGGCGCCCGATGGCCCAGTCAGGCGCCCCCGCGCCCTGCCCCGCCGGGCACGGCGACACCGTCAAGCTGCTGTCGACCGTGTCCGTCGGCGGCTCGGCGCAGGGCGGCGACGCGCCCGCCGCCGGGGGCGGCGGTGGCGGTGGCTGCTGCGGCGGTGCCTGCGGCTGCGGCTGAGCCGTAGCGCGCGGAGGGGAGGGGGGAGAGAGCAGCGTGCCGGCGCGCGTCGGAGCGTGCGGGCGCGGCAGGCGTGCGGGCGCGCGTCAGAGCGTGCCCAGCCGCCGCACCGCCTCCTCCAGCAGCGTCGCGCTCGTCGCGAAGTTGAGCCGCGCCCACCCGGGCGCCCCGTACTCCTCGCCGTCCGCGAGCCGTACCCGCGCCCGCCGCGCCACGTGGGCGGCGGCCGTGGCGCCGTCCGGCAGCAGCGGCCGCAGGTCGAGCCAGGACAGGTATGTGGCGGCGGGCGGTACGTAGCCCGCGCCCGGCCCTCCCACGTCCGGTACGTGCTCCGCGAGGAGGCGCGTCAGCAGGTCGCGGTTGGCGCGCAGGTACGCGCGCAGGCCGGCGAGCCAGGCGTCGCCCTGCGCGAAGGCGGCCTGCCCGGCGAGGACGCCGAGCAGCGAGATCCGGAACGGGAGCAGCTCCGGCAGGCCGCGGAACGCGTCGGCCGCCCGGTCGGTGACCGGCAGCATCAGGGCGCACTTCAGGCCCGGCACGTTGTACGCCTTGGACGCCGACGTCAGCACGACGGACCTGGCGCCGTCGCCCTGCGGCACGGTCGCGTACGGGACGAAGGCACGGTCGTCGAGGACCAGGGGCGCCCAGATCTCGTCCGCGATCACGGCCGCGCCGTGCTCCGCCGCCGCGGCGGCGACCGCCGCGAGTTCCGCGCGGTCGGCGAGGTGCCCCGTCGGGTTGTGCGGGTGGCACAGCAGCATGGCGGTGGCCCCGTCGGTGAACGCACGCCGCAGCCCCTCGACGTCCCTGCGCACGCCGCTCGGGGTGCGCAGCAGGGGGACGGGGACGAGCGTGCGGCCCGTCTCCCGCATGGCCCGGAAGTACGGGCCGTACGCGGGCGTCTCGACGATCACGCGGTCCCCCGGCGCGGTCAGCACGCGCAGCGCCTCCGCCACGCCGACCATGACCTCGGAGACCGGCACGAACGCGTCGGGGTCGGGCCGCCAGCCCCAGTGCCGGTCCGCGAACGCGGCGAAGGCGGCGGGGAGTTCGAGCGCGTCGGGCGGTGCGTAGCCGAAGTCGCCGACGGCGAGCGCGCGGGTGAGCGCTTCCGCGACGGGCGGCGCGGGGTCGAAGTCGGTCTCGGCGACGGACAGCGACAGCACGTCGTCTGGCACGCCGAGCCACTTGGTGTGGTGCCTGCTGCGGAGCACGTCGAGGTCGACGGCGTCGAAGGGTGAGGTGCTGGGTGATGTGCTCGGTGTGCGGGGCATGGGCGACTCCCTTACTGCGTGCCCGAGATGGTTCGTCCGGGCATCGACGCGCAGCGGCGGTTCACCCGCCGGTTTCCGGCAGGGAGATGCGCCGCACACGACACTGCCAAGCGCACAACACCGTAGACACGCCCCGCCGGGTTTCCAAACGATATGCCGTGCGTCACAGCGGCGCGCCGCCGGTGGCCGCGAGGAACGCGCGGAGGATCTCCTCGCCCGCCAGGACGCCCGCCGTCGTGAGGGCGCGCACGCCGGGCGCCGTCCAGCCGGCCTCGGCGAGTTCGCCGTGGCCCGGGCGCCAGGCCAGGTCGGCCGCGGTGAGCAGGTCCGCGTCCAGCAGGGAGTCGCCCGCGGCGAGCGTGAGGGGCGCGTCCGTGCGCCGCGCGACCTCGGCGAGCGCCGCGCTCTTCGTGAGCGGCCCCGGCACTGCGTACACCTTCCGCCCCTGGAGGGACACCGTCCAGCCGCGCCCGGCCGCCCAGCCGGACAGCTCCTCGACCCAGCCGGCGGGCAGCAGGGCCCTGTCGACGACCAGGTAGGCGAAGAGGTCCTCCGCCACGCGCTCCTTGAGCAGCCACCGCTCGTCCGCCGCCGCGAGCAGATGCGCACGCACCTCGTCGAGGGGGGCGCACTGCTCCCCCAGGCGTTTTGCGACGAGCGCCCGCCAGTCCTCGTCGGGCACGCCGTCCACGAGGAGGTGCCCGCCGTTGGCGCAGATCGCGAAGCGCGGTGGCGGGCAGGGCAGCCGGATCCGCGCGTACTGCTCGCGTGTGCGGGTCGTCGTCGGTACGAAGACCGCGGCGCGGGCGAGGGTGTCGAGCAGGCGTGCGGCGGTCTCGGTGAGGTACGACAGCGGCCTGCCCTCGTAGACCTCCACGCACAGCAGGCGGGGCGCGTCGGCGTCGGCGCCCGTCAGCCGGAGGGCGGCGGCGGAGTAGATGAGCGTGCGGTCGAGGTCGCTCGCGACGACCGCGGGACGGGGGCGCGTACCGTCCACCGCGGGCGTCACGACGCCGTCCCGGCGGAGCCCGAGCCCGCGGAGCCTGGACCAGCGGAGCCCGCGCCTGCCGTGCCCGGCGACACCGCCGTGCCGTCCGCGCCCGTCGCGCCGCGCGTGTACCGGGGGTGGATCAACCCCACACAGCTGTAGGGCAGTTCGTCCACCTCTTCGACGGGCACACCGCGCTGCTCCGCCAGCATCCGTACGTGGTCGAGGTCGGCGCCCGCGCCGCGCCTCGCGAGGATCCGCCACGGCACCCGCCGCAGCAGCACCCGGGTGGTCTCCCCCACGCCCGGCTTGACGAGGTTCACGTCGTCGATGCCGTACTCCTCACTGATCCGCTCGACGGCGGCCCACCCCGCCCACGTGGGCGAACGGTCCGCCGCGAGCAGCTCCTTGACGTCCGCGCCGACCGCGTCCGCCACCTCGTCGAACCGCGCCGACACCGCGTCCACGAACAGCCCTGACACGTCCGCGTCCGCGAGTTCGCGGTAGAACTTGGCCCCGTGGAAGTCGTCGGGGCCGACCAGGTCCGCGCGCAGCACCGTGCGCGAGACGAGCCCGGAGACCGTCGAGTTGAGGCAGGCCGACGGGATCAGGAAGTCCTCGCGCGTGCCGTACGTGCGCACGCAGCCGCCGGGGTCGGCGAGCACCGCGATCTCCGGGTCGAACCCCTCGAAGTCGCCGATGGCTGCCGCGAGTTCGCGGGTGATTGCGCCTTTGCCCGTCCAGCCGTCCACGAACACCACGTCCGCCGGGTCGTGGTGGGCGGCGAGCCAGCGCATCGCTGTGGTGTCGATCCCGCGCCCGCGCACGATCGACACAGCGTAGTGCGGGAGTTCGAGGCCGTGGCGGTGTGCCGCCCAGCGGCGCATCAGCACCCCGACCGGTGTGCCCGCGCGGGCCAGCGACACCAGCACGGGGCGCGGCGAGCGCTCCGTGAGCACCGTCTCCGTGACGGCGCCGACCGCACGCGCGATCCGGGCGGCGGACGTGTCGAGCGCGGCCCGGAACAGCTCCTGGTAGGCGGCGTTCGGCTGGTACTCGACGGGCAGCGACTCGGCGTAGTGCGCGCCACCGCTCTGGATGGCCTCCTCGCGCTCCTCGGTCGGCGCCTCCAGTTCCACACCCGACAGGTCCTGGAGCAGCCAGCCCACCTCGTCCGGCGCGTAGGAGGAGAAGGCGGGGCCACGCAGTGGCTCGGGCAGCATGGTGGTGTCCTGACGATCGGATGGGTGCGGCCGCGGGCGGGGCCCGGCGGGGCGTTGCGCGGCGCCGGACGGCAGGTACGTGGGGACGACGGCGACGACCACAGGACCGACGTGCGCGGCCAGTTGGGCCAGCAGGCCGCCGGGTGCGCGCAGCTCGGCCGAGTCGCCCGCCGAGTCCACGGCCAGTACCACCGCGTCGAATCCGCCGCCCGCCACGTTGTACGCGTAGCGCACGCCCGCGCCGTCGGCGGCGCCCTCGGGAAAGGCGGCGGTGTCGTGCGCGGGGAAGGCGAGGCGGCTGCGGATGGCGTAGCCGGGGTCGTCGACGGCGAGCACCGGCGACCTGGTCGTCGTCGAGTACCGCACCTCGGTGCCGGGCGGCGCGGTGCGCTCCAGCTCCTCCGCGAGCCGCAGCGGCGCGTACATCAGCTCCTCGAAGCCGAGCACCAGCACGCGCCGCGCCGCCGGTGGCAGCGCGGCCGCGAGCGTCGACGCCATGGCGGGCACCGCCGCGTTCAGCGCGTCGCGGTGCGCGGGCAGGAAGCCGTGCCGCCCGCCGTCGGGCAGGCGCTCGGGCCAGTCGAGACGTACGCGGGTGACGTCCGCGTGGCCGGGTGCGGGCGCGGCGGCCAGCGCCTCGCGCGGGGGCGCCTGGGCCGCCTCGTGCGCCCGTACGAGCGCGGTGCCGCGGTCGAGCACGCCGTCGGGCAGCCGGACGGTTCCCGACGCGAGGGTGACGAGGTCGACGCGGGCCCCGATCTCGGCGGCGAACGCGGCGAGCCGGCCGCGGTCGCCGTCGGAGCGCATGTCCACGAGCGCCACGATGACGTACCAGGCGCGCGGGCGGCGCTCGTGGAGCGCGCGGATCGTGTTGAGCACGGTGTTGCCCGTGGAGAACTCGTCGTCCACCAGCACCAGCGGCCCGTCGCCCGCGAGGAGCGCCGAGTCCTCGGGCAGCAGGAGGTGGGAGGTGGCGTGCGAGTGGGACTCCTCGAATCCGCCGGCGCGCTCGACGCCGGCGACGGGTCGCCGCGTCGAGTGCAGGTACGGGGCGTCGCGCACGCCGTCGGCGACGCAGTGCCCGAGCCCGGTCGCGGTCTCCGCGTAGCCGAGGACGACGGCGTCCGGGGCCGCGGCGCCGAGCAGGGCGCGCACGCGCTCCCCGAGCCGCAGGCCGGTGGCGCGTACGACGGTGGGGCTCTGCGGCACGTGCTTGCCGAGCACGTTGGAGACGAGCAGGTGTGCGCGCTTGGGGTTGTCGCGCAGGGCGAGGCCGAGCAGGCCGCGCAGGGCGGGGTCGCCGTCGAGCCGCACATCGAGCGCGCGGGCCACCCAGTCGCCGGACCAGCCCCCCGCATCGGCGGCGAAGCCGCCGCCGGGCACGGGCGCCGGCGGCGGCGCGGTAGCCGTGGCGTGATCGCCACTGTCCTGCATGGGAGCCGCCTGGCCCCCAGCGATACGCCCGGGCACGCCGCCCTCGCGGCCCTCCCGACGCGACGACGCCGCTGCGGCACCCGCCGCACCAGCATCGGCAGCACCCCGCGCGGGCGCCGCCGCGCCCTCGCCGTCCTGCGCAAGGGCGGCTGAGGCACCACCTGGCGCGAGTGCCGCCTCCTCCTCGGCAGTACGCACGGCCTCGCGGCCCTCCCGGCGCGACGCCGCTGCGGCACCCGCCCCACCAGCACCGGCAGCGCCCCGCGCGTGCGCCGCCACGCCCTCGCCGTCCTGCGCAAGGCCGGCTGAGGCGCCATCTGGCGCGGGAGCTGCCTCCTCCTCGGCGATACGCACGGGCACGCCGGCCTCGCGACCCTCCCGACGCGACGCCGCCGCTGCGGCGCCCGCCGCACCAGCACCGGCGGCACCCCGTACGGGCGCCGTCGCATCCTCGCCGTCGTGCGGCGGCGCGGACGCCGCCCGGTCCGCGGCGCCCGCCGCGACCGCGTCGTGTTCGTCACGCATGTCCCGCACCTCCTGCCGCTCGGCGCTCCGGCGTCCCGGCGCGGTGGTCGCGCTCCTCCGGGGCTGGGGCCGTCACCGATCTGCGGGCCGGCGCCGGCGCCCCGCCGGCGGGGCGGCTCCGATCCCCCGGTGCCCGGCCCGTCACCGGCCGAGTCCCGCCGCGAGCAGTTCGACGAAGCCGATGTCCTCGCGCGCTACGCCGAACACCTCGGCGCGCAGCAGCGTCCGCTCCGCCCAGGCGCGGTGCGGCTTCACCTCGTTCATCTTGTTCGTGTACGCGGACCGCACCACCCCGCCTCCACCGCGCTCCGGCCGCAGGATGTCCTCGGCGTCCACGAACTCCTCGTGGCTGACCACCGACAGCGCGTGCACGGGCATGACGTGCGAGGGGTGGATGCAGGTCTTGCCGAGCAGGCCGTTGGCGCGGTCGAGCTCGATCTCCCGCAGCAACCCGTCGAGGTCGTGCTCGATCAGTGTCGTACGCAGGGACTCCGCGCGCCCGGCGAGGAACGGGCTGCTGCGCAGCTGCGGCTTGAACATGCGCTCGTGCAGCCGGAAGTACTCCCACACGGGCCCGGTGATCGTGAAGCCGGTGCCGTCGGCCCTGCCCAGCACGTTCACCACGTCGGAGATGACGTTCGCGACGATCCGCACGTCGTACGCCGTCGTGTCGGCGGCGCGCCGCAGCCCGTACGCGGAGCAGAAGTCGGTCACGCCCAGCCGCAGCGCCAGGACGCGGTCGCGGTACTTGTCGACGATCCGCGCGATGTCGAACAGCGTCTCGGCCCTGGTCTCCAGGTGCAGCAGCTCGGGCGACTCCAGCACCGGCATGGCGAAGAGCCGCCGCCCGCAGGCACGCTCGGCCTCGCCGAGCGCCGACAGGAAGGCCTCGCCGCGCTCGTACGTGAACTTCGGCAGTACGAATCCGGACAGCAGGCGTGCCGCGTGGCCGAGCCTGTGCACGAGGTCCGTGATCTGCCCGGCGTCCCTGACGCGGACGAACAGCAGCGGCAGGGCGGCGCCGCGCGTCTCCAGGTCGATGAGCTGGGTGACGAGGTTGGCCTCGCCGTGCGCGACCTCGCCGTCCCCGATCGAGTCCTCGAGGCACAGCACCATGGACCGCACCCCGGCGGCCTCCTGCTTGAGGATGTCGTCGGCCAGGCGGGGCCGGGTCGCGGGGCTGTAGAGCGTGGCGCCGAGCGCCGCCGACAGCACCCGGGCCGGGGCGTCCCCGGTGAACTCCGCAGGCTCCTGATGGAACAACCGCCGCCTGTCCTCCGGCGGGACGTGCCCGAAATGACGCATACATCCTCCCCCGTACTACCCGTGGTCCTCTTCGGATCATTCGCTCACATGGCCGGTAATAGTACGTACGAACCGATGGCGCCGGTTCCCCCGGCACGTGAAATCCTGGTGCCGCGGCCGGTGCGGACGCACGCTCGCCGTCCCCCCGCGGGGGCCCGTGCCGCGTTGTCCCGGCCCGAGGGCGGAAGGCAGGATGGCCCGCATGACGCACGCGATGACGAAGGGCTCCAACGTCCCACTCGGCGTGAGGGGCGTACGGGCCGTGCTGCGCTGGACGCCGGGCACCGGCATCCCCGACGTGGACGCGTCGGCGCTGCTGCTCGGCCACGACGGACGGGTGCGTTCGGACGAGGACTTCGTCTTCTACAACCAGCCCAGGCACCCGTCGGGCGCCGTGCGGCGGCTTTCGAAGAAGCAGCGCCCCGACGGCCTCACGGACTCCGTGGAGGCCGACCTCGCGGCGCTCGACCCGTCGGTCGACCAGGTCGTGCTGGCCGCCTCGTCGGACAGCGAGCCCTTCGGGCACGTGCGTGACCTGCGGATCCTGCTGTACGACACCGCCGCGCCCGAGGGCGAGCCCATCGCGGTCTTCGACGTGCACCCGGAGACGGGCGAGGAGACCGCCATCATCTGCGGGGAGCTGTACCGCAGGGGCGACGGCTGGAAGTTCCGTGCGGTCGGCCAGGGCTACCCGACGGGCCTCGTGGGCCTCGCCACGGCGTTCGGCGTCTCCGTGGACGAGACGGACCCGGCGACGGCCCCCGCCTCCGCCGAGCCGCCCGCCGGGCCCCGCATCCCGCCCGTGCCGCAGGCACCGGCACCGGCCTACGGCTATCCGCACCCGGCGCCGCCCCCCGTGCCCTCGCCGGCAGCCGCGTACGGCTACCCGCAGCCGGCCTCCCCCCAGCCCTACGGCTACGGCTACCCCCAGCCGGCGGCCGCCGCCGCGCTCCCCGACGACGGCGCCCCCGTCCCCGCCCAGGACCCGTCCTTCCGCCTGCCCCCGATGGGCCCGCAGTTCGTGCACGGCGCCTGAGGGGGCCGCTCACGCCTTCGTCTTGTAGCCCCTGCCCCACTGGAGGCCCCAGCCGTACAGGCGGTCGAGTTCGGCCTGGAAGCCGTAGACGAACCTGACCTCGCGCCGCACCAGCAGGTCGCCCTTCACGTTCTCCAGGGCGAACACCGCGCAGGACCTGGCCTGGGGGGCGCGTTCGTCGAGTTCGATCTCGACGCGCGGGCCGTTGCTCGGGTAGAGCGTCACCTTCGCGTGCGTGCGGTCGAAGGCCGGCGTCTGGTCGTAGATGTAGACGAAGAACAGCAGGCGCTTGATCGACTCGCGGTGGTCGAGGTTGACGAAGATCGTCTCGCCGGACGGCGCGCCGAACCGGTCGTCGCCGCTGAGCTTGACGTAGGGGGCGATGTTGAGGTCGCCGAAGAAGCTGCCGAGCGGCTGGACGACGCCCTTGCTGCCGTCCGTCAGCTCGTAGAGGCAGCCCAGGTCGAGGTCGACGTTGACCACGCCCTGCGTGTGCGCCTGCACCACGTCGGGCTGGAACAGCTTGAACGGGTGGCGCAGCATGCCGCCCTGTTTCGACCTGCCCTCGATGTCCGAGGTGCGCATCCGCCACGACAGGTTGACGCGCAGGTTGCCCGTCGCCGCACCCTGCTTGGTCAGCGAGACCGACGGATGGCGCCGTGTCAGCTCGATGGAGTTCGACGCCGAATTGCCCGAATCGAACTGTGCCGCCCTTCCTCCCGGCCGCAGGCCGTCCCAGAAAGACATGCTCACCCACCCCTGTCGCTCCGTGTGCGTCCGACCGTGCGTCGTGGGGCGGTCCGCGGACCCGCAGGCCCGTGCACCGCCCCCCGCACTTGAGCGTTCCCTCGCTCCGCCGTGCCGCACACCCCGGGGCGCGCGTCCTCCGGGTCACACGGGGTCGCACGGGGTCGCGCCCCTGTGGCATGCGGGCATATCCGTGCGACAAGGGCGCCCGGCACCGCGCGGCCCGGCGCCCGCAGGTCGCGCCCGTCGCGCCCGCGCGCCGGTCGCGCCGGTCGCGTCGGCGTCAGGCGCGCGCGCCCGCGTGTTCCTCCGACTCGTGGGGGCCCTCGCCCCCGTCGCCGCCCTCGGCCTCCAGCTTCTTGTTCCTGCGCACGGACGACCAGAAGGAGGCGCCGATGAGGACGACGCCGACCAGGCCGGTGATGACCTCGTTGATCTCGTGCTGGATCGTGACGAGCAGGATCACGGCCAGCGCACCGATCGCGTAGTGCGCCCCGTGCTCCAGGTACACGTAGTCGTCAAGGGTGCCCTGGCGCACCAGGTACACGGTCAGGGACCTGATGTACATCGCGCCGATGCCGAGGCCGAGCGCCATCCAGAAGATGTGGTTGGTGATGGCGAAGGCGCCGATGACGCCGTCGAAGGAGAACGACGCGTCGAGGACCTCGAGGTAGAGGAACATGAAGAAGGCGGCCTTGCCCGCGAGGCCCACGGCGGAAACGGTCCTGCCCGCGGCGCGCGCCTTCGCCTCTTCCTCCTCCTCGCGTTCCTCCTCCTCTTCGAGGGTGTTCTCGAAGTGGCCGGAGAGGCCGCCGACGATGAGGTACGTGATGAGCCCCGCCACGCCGGCGAGCAGCACCGTCGAGGACTTGTCCGCCGCGTGGCCCGAGCTGGTGTGCGCGTGGGCCGCGAACGTCTGCGAGACGACAAGCAGGGCGATCAGCGCGACGCAGACCGACAGCATGTCGACCTTGCCCAGCTTGGCGAGCGGGCGCTCCAGCCATGCGAGCCACTTGATGTCACGGTCCTCGAGGATGAAGTCGAGGAAGATCATCAGCAGGAACATGCCGCCGAAGGCGGCGATGGCCGGGTGGGCGTCGGTGACCAGCGACTCGTAGCGGCTGGGGTCGTTCAGGGCGAGCTTGACGGCCTCGACCGGGTTCACCTTGGCCGTGATCGCCACGATCAGGACGGGGAAGACCAGCCGCATGCCGAAGACGGCGATGAGGACGCCGACGGTGAGGAAGATCTTCTGCCAGTAGGCGTTCATCTTCTTCAGCACGCCGGCGTTGACGACGGCGTTGTCGAAGGAGAGGGAGATCTCCAGGATCGAAAGGATCAGGACGACCCCGAACGCCTCCCACCCCCAGAAGACGGCCGCCGCGGCCAGGCCGAGGGCGGTGATGCCCATCGGCCAGCGAAAGGTTTTCAGGATCACTGCTTCCCCATCCGGTGGTACGGGTTTTCCCCCGTGCAGAGCGTTGCTTTACGCAACATTGACCCCGAAGTCTAGGGCGATGCCCCGCAGGCCCGACGCGTACCCCTGGCCCACGGCCCGGAACTTCCACTCGCCGCCGTGCCGGTAGAGCTCGCCGAAGATCATCGCCGTCTCCGTGGAGGCATCCTCCGTCAGGTCGTAACGGGCGAGCTCCTGGCCGTCCGCCTGGTTGACGACGCGGATGAACGCGTTGCTGACCTGCCCGAACGTCTGGCGGCGGTTGTCGGCGTCATGGATGGAGACCGGGAAGACGATCTTGTCGCACTGCTCGGGCACCTGGGAGAGGTCGACGAGCAGCGACTCGTCGTCGCCCTCGCCCTCGCCGGTGAGGTTGTCGCCCGTGTGCTCGACGGAGCCCTCGGGGCTCTTGAGGTTGTTGTAGAAGACGAAGTACTCGTCACCCAGCACCCGGCCCTCGCGGCACAGGAGCCCGCTCGCGTCGAGGTCGAAGTCCGCTCCCGTGGTGGAGCGTGCGTCCCAGCCGAGCCCTACGAGCACCTGGGTGAGGTTCGGTGCGGCCTTGGAGAGGGAGACATTGCCCCCCTTGGCGAGTGTGACGCCCATGATGTTGAGTCCTCCCCGATGGTGATCCTGTGCGTTCCGCGCGCGATGCGCGTCCTGCGCGGACACGGCGCGTCTCACGTCATGCCCGGTCGTGTGCCCTCTATGCACTGCACGCCGATCACGCCACGAACGGTTCCTGCGGGCACCGGCGTACACGGGCCGCGCCCGGCGCCGCACGGTGATCGGTGCGGCGCCGGACGCGGTGTGGTGGTACGGGTCAGACGTTGACGCCGAAGTCCTGCGCGATGCCGCGCAGGCCCGACGCGTACCCCTGGCCGATGGCGCGGAACTTCCACTCCGCGCCGTTGCGGTAGAGCTCGCCGAACACCATCGCGGTCTCCGTCGAGGCGTCCTCGGTGAGGTCGTACCGGGCCAGCTCGCTGTTGTCGGCCTGGTTGACGACGCGGATGAACGCGTTGCGCACCTGGCCGAAGGACTGCTGGCGGGTCTCCGCGTCGTAGATGGAGACCGGGAAGACGACCTTCTCGACGTCGGCGGGGACCGCGGTCAGGTTGACCTTGATCTGCTCGTCGTCGCCCTCACCCTCGCCCGTGAGGTTGTCACCGGTGTGCTCGACGGAGCCGTCCGTGCTCTTGAGGTTGTTGAAGAAGACGAAGTTGCCGTCCTGCGCGACCTTGCCCTCGGCGTTCGTCAGCAGGGCGCTGGCGTCGAGGTCGAAGTCCTGCCCTGTCGTCGTACGGATGTCCCAGCCAAGACCCACGGTCACCGCGGTCAGGTTGGGCGCGGCCTTGGTCAGCGAGACGTTTCCGCCCTTGCTGAGGCTGACTCCCACGAGTCCTCCCATTGGTTGTCGGGGCCGGCGGCCGTGGTCAGCGGCAGCTGCCGCGGGCCTCGCGCACCCCAGGTGCGTTGCATTCGGATCAACGTCTGGATCCTAGTGACGGGTTCCCTCAGGCCGCGCGTTTTCCCGCGCGGAGTGCGCCGTACGCCGCGGACGAGTGCGCCGTACGCCGCGGACGCCGTCGTCCCGCACCCGTGCGAGCGCCCGATCACAGCCGGGAGAGCGCCCTGACGTAGTCGTCGCTGTCGCGCGCCCGGTGCACGGGGTTCACGACGCTCCACCGCACGGTCCCGGACGTGTCGATGACGAACGTGCCGCGCACGGCGCGCCCGCGCTCCTCGTCCAGGACCCCGTAGGCGCGTGCCACGGCGCCGTGCGGCCAGTGGTCAGCGAGCAGCGGGAACGCGATGCGCTCCTGCTCGGCGTAGGCGCGCAGGGCGTGCACGGAGTCGGCGGAGCAGGCCAGCAGTTGCGCGCCGGCGTCGGCGAAGGCGTCGGCGCGGTCGCGCAGCTCCTGGAGCTCGCCCGTGCAGGTGGTGCTGAACGCGTACGGGTAGAAGACGAGGACCACATGGCGCCCGCCCTGGCCTCGGAAGTCCGAGAGCCGCACGGTCTGGCCGTGCTGGTCCTGGAGCGAGAAGTCGGGTGCTTGCGCACCGGCCTCGACGGCCATGTGAGCTGTCCTTTCGCGCGTACGCGGCCTACGCGACGCGAGCCTGCAGGTGAGCCCCCGCCGCGACGTCGGCGGCGGGGGCGGTCGTGCGAGGTGCCCGGGGCCCGCCCGCACAGCGGTGCGGGGCCCGGGCGCGCGTTCAGCGCTTCGACTTGGGCGTCACCAGGCGGCTGCCGGTCCAGTCCTTGCCCGCGTTGACGCTCTTGGTCTGCGACAGGCCGGCCGTCTGGGCCGCCTCGTTGATGTCGCTCGGCTCGACGTAGCCTTCACGGCCGGTCTTGGGTGTCAGCAGCCAGACCACGCCGCCGTCCTCGATCAGACCGATCGCGTCCACCAGCGCGTCCGTAAGGTCGCCGTCCTCGTCCCGGAACCAGAGGAGGACGGCGTCGGCAACGTCCTCGTATTCCTCGTCCTCGAGCCCTTGGCCGATGACGGCCTCGATGGACTTGCGGAGTTCCGGCTCGACGTCGCTGTCGTAACCGATCTCCTGGACCACCTGTCCGGGCTCGAACCCCAGACGAGCCGCCTGCTGGGTCCGCTCCTCCGCGTGGTCCGCGGTCGCGCTCACGGATTGCCTCCTGATCATGTTGCGGTGTCTGCTTCGGCCTCGCGCACACGCGAGGCGATGGCCGTAGTCCACACGGGCGGGACGGATCGCGCAAGTACCCGACGGCCGAGACCGTCGAAACGGTGACGTTCCGGGCCTCTCTCCCGCGTGCTCCGGCACTCGCCCGGCGACCGTGCGTAACGGGCGCCTTGTCTTTTCTCCATGTTCGCCATGGTATGACGCCGGACTGCGCCATTCGAGTGAGAACCGCCGGTGGACGGTGCCGCCGGGCGTGGCACGTCCTGGCCGGTAGAGCCGCGCCGTACGGGGTACGGACCGGGTACGGACACGGTACGTGCGCCGGGCCGGCCCGCCACGAGGCGGCCCGCCGCACCGTTACCTTCCCGTAGAGGTGACGTTCGCGTATGTCGCGGTACACGATGGGGTCGCGACGTACGACACCCACAGAGAGCGCCACAAACAGCGCCACAGACAGTGAGGGAACAGCGTGGCTTCCGGATCAGATCGCACCCCGATCATCATTGGCGGCCTTCCCAGTCAGGTCCCGGACTTCGACCCGGAGGAGACCCAGGAGTGGCTCGACTCGCTCGACGCCGCCGTGGACGAGCGCGGCCGCGAACGGGCCAGGTACCTGATGCTCCGGCTGATCGAGCGCGCGCGTGAGAAGCGCGTGGCCGTGCCGGAGATGCGCAGTACGGACTACGTCAACACCATCGCGACGAGGGACGAGCCGTTCTTCCCCGGCAACGAGGAGATCGAGCGCAAGGTCCTCAACGCGACGCGCTGGAACGCGGCGGTGATGGTCTCGCGCGCCCAGCGGCCCGGCATCGGCGTCGGCGGCCACATCGCCACCTTCGCGTCCTCCGCCTCGCTCTACGACGTCGGCTTCAACCACTTCTTCCGCGGCAAGGACGACGGAAGAGGCGGCGACCAGGTCTACTTCCAGGGACATGCCTCCCCCGGCATCTACGCGCGCGCGTTCCTGCTCGACCGGCTCACCGAGGCGCAGCTCGACGGCTTCCGGCAGGAGAAGTCGAAGGCGCCGAACGGGCTGTCCAGCTACCCGCACCCGCGGCTGATGCCGGACTTCTGGGAGTTCCCGACGGTCTCGATGGGCCTCGGCCCGATCGGCGCGATCTACCAGGCCAGGATGAACCGCTACATGCTGGCGCGCGGCATCGCGGACACCTCGGACTCGCACGTGTGGGCGTACCTGGGCGACGGCGAGATGGACGAGGTCGAGTCGCTCGGCCAGTTGACCATCGCCGCCCGCGAGGGCCTGGACAACCTCACGTTCGTCGTCAACTGCAACCTGCAGCGCCTCGACGGCCCGGTACGCGGCAACGGCAAGATCATCCAGGAGCTGGAGTCGGTGTTCCGCGGCGCCGGCTGGAACGTGATCAAGCTCGTGTGGGACCGCACATGGGACCCGCTGCTCGGGCAGGACAGGGACGGCGTCCTCGTCAACCGGCTGAACACGACGCCCGACGGCGACTTCCAGACGTACGCGACGGAGACCGGCGCGTACATCCGCGAGCACTTCTTCGGCGACGACCACCGGCTGCGCGCCATGGTCGAGAACATGACCGACGAGCAGATCCTCCACCTCGGGCGCGGCGGCCACGACCACCGCAAGGTGTACGCGGCGTACGCGGCCGCCAAGGCGCACCGCGGGCAGCCGACGGTGATCCTCGCGCAGACCGTCAAGGGGTGGACGCTCGGCCCGAACTTCGAGGGCCGCAACGCGACGCACCAGATGAAGAAGCTGACGGCGGACGACCTGAAGCGGTTCAGGGACCGGCTGCACCTGCCGATCCCCGACAAGGATCTTGAGGGCGGCGCGCCGCCGTACTACCACCCGGGCCGCGACTCGGAGGAGATCCAGTACATGCACGACCGCCGCAAGTCGCTCGGCGGGTTCGTGCCGACGCGCGTGGTGCGTGCGAAGCCGCTGGCGCTGCCGGGCGACAAGGCGTACACGACGGTCAGGAAGGGTTCGGGGCAGCAGCAGATCGCGACGACGATGGCGTTCGTCCGGCTGCTGAAGGACCTGATGCGGGACAAGGAGATCGGCAAGCGCTTCGTGCTGATCGCGCCGGACGAGTACCGCACGTTCGGCATGGACTCGTTCTTCCCGAGCGCCAAGATCTACAACCCGCAGGGGCAGCAGTACGAGTCGGTGGACCGCGAGCTGCTCCTGTCGTACAAGGAGTCCAAGACTGGCCAGCTGCTGCACGACGGCATCACGGAGGCCGGCTGCACGGCGTCGCTGATCGCGGCGGGCTCGGCGTACGCGACGCACGGCGAGCCGCTCATCCCCGTGTACGTCTTCTACTCGATGTTCGGTTTCCAGCGCACGGGCGACCAGTTCTGGCAGATGGCCGACCAGATGGCGCGCGGCTTCGTGCTGGGTGCGACGGCCGGCCGCACGACCCTGACCGGCGAGGGGCTGCAACACGCGGACGGCCACTCGCACCTGCTGGCGTCCACGAACCCGGCCTGCGTGGCCTACGACCCGGCGTACTCGTTCGAGATCGCGCACATCGTGCGGGACGGCCTGCGCCGGATGTACGGCGAGGAGAGCGAGAACGTCTTCTACTACCTCACCGTCTACAACGAGCCCATCAAGCACCCCGCGGAGCCCGAGGACGTGGACGTCGAGGGCATCCTCAAGGGCGTCCACCGGCTGTGGAAGGGCGAGCGCGGCTCCATCCCCGCGCAGATCATGGCGTCGGGCGTGGCGCTGCCGTGGGCGGAGGAGGCGCAGCGGATCCTCGCCGAGGAGTGGGACGTACGGGCCGACGTGTGGTCCGCGACGTCCTGGACGGAGCTGCGGCGCGAGGCGATGGCGGTCGAGGAGCACAACCTGCTGCACCCGGAGGAGGAGCAGCGCACGCCGTGGGTGACGCGGAGGCTGAGCGGCGCGCAGGGCCCGTTCGTCGCGGTGTCGGACTGGATGCGGGCGGTGCCCGACCAGATCGCGCAGTGGGTGCCCGGCACGTTCAGGTCGCTGGGCGCGGACGGCTTCGGCTTCGCGGACACGCGCGGCGCGGCGCGGCGCTTCTTCCACATCGACGCGCACACGATCGTGCTCGCGGTGCTCACGGAGCTGGCGAAGGACGGCAAGGTCGACCGCTCCGCCCTCAAGCAGGCGCTGGACCGCTACCGGCTGATGGACGTGGCGGCGGCGGACCCGGGCACGGCGGGCGGCGACGCGTAGCGCCAGGCGGCGGGCGCGCAGCGGCCCCGGCGGGTGGACACCCACCGGGGCCGCGTGCTGCCCGGCTCGTCGCGGCCGTCAGACCAGCTGGACGAGGGCCAGCACCAGGTCGATGGCGCCGAGCACGACGGCCACCACCGCCGGTATGCGGCGGTTGGACCAGTGGCGGTCCATGGCGATCCAGCCGGTGACGAGTGCGGCCGGGCCGAGCACGATCCCCAGAACGAAGAATCCGGCGATCGCGCAGACGAGGCCGATGATCCCGAACGTCTCGCGGTCCGGCCCGTTGCGCGGCCTCATCCGGCCGCGCGAGCGGGGGCTCACGCGCGTACGGGTACTGCTGCCGAAGCCCGCCATGTCTTCCGTCCTCCCGGAACTGATGGTCGGTTCGAGCCTTCAGTGGCCGCGTACCCGCCGAACACCCGTCCACTCGGGGTGGCTTCGGGCCGGTGCTTCGCACCGCGACACGCCGAAGGCCCCGCCGGGCCGGCGGGACCTTCGGCGCGCGTCGACGTCGGATGGGCGCCGTCGGAGGGGCGCCGTCAGATGTGCGCCGCTCCGTTCGCCGCGTCCGCGTTCTCGCCGCGCTTGGTCAGCAGCGCGACGAAGATCGCCACGAACGCCACGCCGGCGGCGACCAGGCACGCCAGCGTCATGCCCGACATGAACGTGTCGTGCGCGACGGACGTGATCTTCTCGGCGATCGCGGCCGGCACGCCCTTCGGCACGGGGGCGGTGCCGACCTGGACGGCCTCGGAGGCGGGTCCCACCTGGCCGGGCTTCAGCGGCGGCAGCCCCGCCTTCGTCCAGTTGCCCGGCAGGTCGTTCGAGACGCGGGAGGCCATCACGGCGCCGAGCACCGCCGTGCCGAGCGAGCCGCCGATCTGCATGGCGGCCTGCTGGAGGCCGCCGGCCACGCCGGAGAGCTCCATCGGCGCGTTGCCGACGATCACCTCGGTCGCGCCTACCATGACGGGGGCGAGGCCGAGTCCGAGCAGCGCGAACCACAGCGACATGAGCCCGGTGCCGGTGTCGATGCCGAGCCGGGACATGCCCAGCATGGCGACGGTCGTGAAGATCATGCCCCCGGCGAGCGGGATACGCGGCCCGACCTTCGTGATGACGGCGCCGGCGAGCGGCGAGGCGACGATCATCATGCCGGTCAGCGGCAGCAGGTGCAGGCCCGCGTCGACGGGCGACATCCCGTGCACGTTCTGCAGGTAGAACGTCACGAAGAACAGGCCGCCGAGGAACGCGATCGCCATCAGGGCCATCAGCAGCACGCCCGCCGACACGGGGACGGACTTGAACAGGCCCATCGGGATGAGGGGTTCCTTGACCCGGTTCTCCCACAGCGCGAAGGCGACGAAGCACAGGATCGAGATCCCGATGAACGCCCAGACGCTGCCGCTGCCCCAGCCCCAGTCGGGCGCCTTGATGATCGCCCAGACCAGGCAGAACATGGCGGCGGACAGCAGTCCGATGCCCGGCAGGTCGAACGACCGCGGCGCCTTCTCCGCGCGGTGGTCGAGCAGGATGAACGCGCCGAGTGCCAGCGCGATGACGCCGACCGGCACGTTGATGAAGAACACGGACTGCCAGCTCACGTGCTCCACGAGCACGCCGCCGAGGATCGGGCCGCCCGCGGTGGAGGCGCCGATGACCATGCCCCAGATCCCGATGGCCATGTTGAGCTTCTCGGCGGGGAAGGTGGCGCGCAGCAGTCCGAGCGCGGCCGGCATCAGCAGGGCGCCGAACAGGCCCTGGAACACCCTGAGGGTGACCACGAGCCCGATGCTGTGGGAGAGGCCGATGGCGCCGGACGCCGCGGCGAACCCGATCACCCCGATCAGGAACGTCTGGCGGTGCCCGAAGCGGTCACCGAGTTTGCCGGCGGTGATCAGGGCCACCGCGAGGGCGAGGAAGTAGCCGTTGGTGATCCACTGGACGTCGGCGAACGAGGCGCCGAGGTCCTTCTGGATGGCGGGGTTCGCGATGGCGACGATGGTGCCGTCAAGCGCCACCATCATGACGCCGATGGCCACGGAGAAGAGCGTCAGCCAGGGGTGGCCGCGCAGACCCTTCTTGGAAGGCGCCGTGACGGGAGGCGCCGAGTCGACGGTGGTCTGACTTGTCATACCGCACACGCTAGTGTCAGCTGCTGACAGTTGACAAACCAAATCACTAGTCGGTAACTGTCACGTGGCTCACAACGGTCTCCACTACCGTGGAAAGGAACGTGACCTTCCGCTCGGCGAGCGGCCGGCGGGCGCGGCGAACAGGCACAACGGCACCAGCGGCACCAGTGGCACACCGGTACAGACGAGCGAGGTCCCCAGCAGTGAGCGTCGGGCAGGACACAGCGGCAGAGCGGCCGGCGGGGCTGCGCGCACGCAAGAAGCAGCGCACCCGCGACGACCTCATGCGCGCGGCCCTCGAGCTCTTCACGACGCAGGGGTACGAGGCCACCACCGTCGACGAGATCGCCGACGCCGTCGAGGTCTCGCAGCGCACGTTCTTCCGCTACTTCGCCAGCAAGGAGGACGTCGCGTTCGGCGTCGCCTCCCTGATGGAGGGCCAGTTCGTCGAGCAGCTGCGGCTGCGCCCCGCGGGCGAGGACCCGATCCTCGCGATGCGCAGGGCGGTCGCCTGCGCGTGGGAGCTGATGGGCGAGACCATCGAGGAGGTCGCCCCCGTCGAACTGGTCATGCGGGCCTACCGGATGATCGAGTCGACACCCGCCCTGCTCTCCGCCGCACTGCGGCGCGGCAGCGAGACGGAGGACGAGATCGTGGGGATCATCGCCGCGCGCGAGCACCTCGACGTCGAGTCCGACCCGCGCCCGCGCGTCGCGGTCGCGGCCGTGTGCGGGGTGATGCGCATGGCGGGCCGCGTCTGGGGACAGCCGGGGCACGAGACCAGCGTCGAGGCGCTCGCCGCGCTCACCGAGACCTATCTCGACGCCCTGACGCCGTCGCTGACCGGACCGTGGCTCGGGGCGCGTGAGCCACGAACCGGGCGCCGCGTGTGTCGCGATGACGTCCCCGTGGGCTAGCCTGGCCGGGATGTGACCTGTACGTGATCCGCGCGTGACCTGCCTCACCCGTAGGCGCGGACGTCGACGCGCCTCCTAGGTGATAGCTCAGTGACTCCTTTCGGCTCCTCCCCGACCCTGATGGCGTGGCGGGCTCTTCTGGCACTCGCCGTGGTCTTCGTGATGCTCGCGACCACCGGGTGGACCGCCGTGCAGCGGGGCCAGAGACCGGTCGATCCGCTGAAGGCCGCCGTCGCGGCCTGGCGCAGGGGGTCGGTCGGGCACCGGCACCTGCCGGACCCGCACTCACCGCCCGGCCGGCTCGCCACGTTCTTCGGGTCGCTCACGGCCGGTCAGCAGACCAGGCTCGTCGACGCCTACCCGCTGGCGGTCGGCAACATGAACGGCGCGCCGGTGAAGCTGCGCTTCCGCGCCAACCGGATCGCGCTGCGCCAGGAGGCGATCGTCGAGCGGCACCGCTCGCAGGACATGCGGCTGTCGCGCGACGGGCGCTCGCACGCCTTGCAGACCATGCTGAGCTACCAGTCGATGCTGGCGCCCGGCCGCAGGTTCCTGGCCTTCGACCCGTCGGGCAGCGGGCGGGTCGCGGAGGTGTTCGGCGACCTGGCGCACGCGCAGCGGGTCTCCGTGGTCGTGCCCGGCGTCGACACCAACGTGCTGACGTTCCAGAAGACCGGCAAGTGGTACAGCGCGCCGTCCGGCATGGGCTCCGCGCTGTACACGGCGGAGCGCGCCGCCTCACCGGCCACGAGCACCGCCGTGATCGCCTGGGCCGACTACACCGCGCCCGCGGGGCTCGGCATGGACGCGGCCATAGGGACGCTCGCGAAGGCCGGGGCCGTGCGCCTGACGGCGCTCACCAGGGCGCTGCCCGGCAGGGCGCCGATCGCGCTGTTCTGCCACAGCTACGGCTCCGTGGTGTGCGGCATGGCCGCACGCACGCTGCCGCCGCGCGTGCGGGACGTCGCCGTCGCCGGCAGCCCGGGCATGCGGGTGGGCAGCGAGCGCGGCCTGCACACCCGGGCGCGCGTGTGGGCGATGCGCGATTCGGGCGACTGGATCCAGGACATCCCGTACGTGGACGTCGTCGGCCTCGGCCACGGCGCCGACCCCGTCTCCCACGGCTTCGGCGCGCGCGTCGTGTCGGCGGCCGGGGCGCAGGGCCACAGCGGCTACTTCCAGCCGGGGACGACGAGCCTCGACAACTTCGCCGACATCGGTGTCGGCGACTTCGACGCGGTCGCGTGCGCGCGGGGCGTTTCGGGCTGCCACAGCGGAATCCACGCCGAGGGCCCCGCCTGACGCGCGTAGATTTTCGTGCTTTGACAGGAGACGTACGGGGAATCGCGGCCTACGATGTGGCACATGGGTGACGTACTGGCCGGTTTCCACGCCACCTGGGAGTTCGAGGGCGACTCCGTTCTGATCCGTTTCGGACGCGGGATACGGACGCCCAGACTCTTCCAGGCGCTGCGCGAGCGCCGCATCCCCCACGCGGCGCTGGCATCGGTGAGCGTGTCACCCGGCAGACGTGGCGCGGTCGTTCTGCGCGCCACCGTGCGTCCGGGCGCGGACCCGCTGATGGATGTGGCGGCGGGCCAGCTCAAGGAGGGGTACGACCCCTACCGTCTCGTGCTGCCCGCCGGGCGCGAGACGCTCGCGGAGTACTACGCCGAGGAGTTGCGCTCGGTGCTGTCCGGCGGCGCGGACGGCGCGGAGGCGGCCGAGGCGCACCTGGTGGCCGCGCCCGAGGCGCCGCTCGGCTTCAAGGCCTACGACGGCAAGGCGACGTTCGACGGCAGCCAGGTCGCCTTCCGGTGGTCATGGACGGGCGCGTCGACGGAGAAGTGGAAGGCCGGCGACCAGACGTTCCACGTCGGGGACCTGCAGGGCGTCGAGTGGCGCTCGCCCGAGGCGTTCGACGGCTACCTGCGGCTCGTGCGGCGCCAGAGCGCCCACGTGCCCGCGCGCGGAGCCGTGCGCAGCACCATCCCGGGCCAGCCCGAGTCGCCGGAGGCGGAGCGGCGTACCCAGGCGGACCACGACCCGGCCGCCGTCGTCTTCGGCCTCGGCTACGGGCCCGTGCACGAGTCGCTGCCGTTCGCGGCGGCGGTGCTCGCCGCGGTGCGGGGCGGCAACGGCGGGCGGGCCCACGCGGCGGTGCCGGCCGCGGCCGACCCGTCGGGGGCGGTGGCGGACCGCATCCGCCACCTGGGCGAGCTGCACCGGGCGGGGCTCGTGACCGACGAGGAGTTCAGCACGAAGAAGGCGCAGCTGCTCGCCGAGCTCTGACGCACGCCGCCCCGGCCTCCGCGGGAGCGCCTTCGGGCGACGGTTCGTTCTGCACCGTCGCGCTCTGCGCGGGCCCGGTGCCGGCGGCCGCGGTCCCCGCGGCCTTCGCCTCCCACGCCAGGCGTGCGTTACCGTAAAAGTCGATCTTGTGGTCGAGGACGGCGACGGTGGTCTGGAGCTCCCGGATCCTCGCGAGGACGTCGCCGCGGGTGCGCCGCAGCAGCTCTTGGCGCGCCTCGAACGTGGAGTCGCCCTGCCTCGTCATCTCGGCGTAGCGGACCATGTCCGCCACGGGCATGCCGGTGAGCCGCAGCTTGCCCACGAAGGCGAGCCAGTCCAGGTCCCGGTTGCTGAAGCGGCGCTGGCCGGTGTGCGACCGGTCGACGTGCGGCATCAGCCCGATGCGCTCGTACCAGCGCAGGGTGTGCGCGGTCAGGCCGGTGACGGCGACGACCTCGCTGATCGTGTAGTGGTCATTGCCGTCGGGCCGCGGGTGCGCGGTCGGCGCCGAGGCGCGGTCGTCCCGCCCCTGCGCCCCCGCGGGCGTGCTCTCGGTGAGCGTCATGGCCCCAACGCTAATTCCTTGGAGTGCACTCCAGGCAACACGCGTGGCGAACGCCCTACTCTGCGGCCCATGGACACCGCATCCCCAGCCGAGCCCACGCCCACCGGCCAGGGCACGCACGCCGATGCGCCCGTACGGGCCGCGCGGCCCTCGGACGCCGAGGAACTCGTACGCCTGCGCGCCGTGATGCTCGGCTCGATGGGCCCCTACGACGACGACTCCTGGCAGCCCGCGAGCATGGCCGTCCTGCGCGAGCGGCTCGCCGAACCCGGCGGCCGCCTGGCCGCGTTCGTCGTGGACGCGCCCGGCGCCCGCGGTGCGCTCGCGGCGTGCGCCGTCGGCACCGTGGAGCAGCGGCTCGGCGCACCAGGCAACCACGCGGGCCTGTCGGGGCACGTGTTCAGCGTCGTCACCGACGCGGCGATGCGCCGGCGCGGCTACTCGCGCGCCTGCATGCGGGCGCTGCTGGCCTGGTACCGCGAGCAGGGCGTGGTGAAGATCGACCTGCACGCCTCACCCGAGGGCGAGCCGCTGTACGCGTCGCTGGGATTCGTGCGCACTCCCGCGCCCTCGATGCGCCTGATGCTGTGATCCGGCAGGCGTCACGGCCCGGTGGACGCCCTGTACGTCCGGCGCGTGCCACGCCGTAGGGTCGGTCGCATGCAGTGCCTTGAGCAGATCGAGAAGTGGCCCGTCGAGCACGCGGCGGCGGCCGTCGTACGGGCCGACGGGACCGTCGCCGGGACGTACGGGCCTTCCGGCCGGCGTTTCCCGCTCGCCTCGGTGACCAAGCCGCTCGCCGCGTACGCCGTGCTCGTCGCGTACGAGGAGGGGGCGATCGAGCTCGACGAGCCCGCGGGCCCCGACGGCTCGACGGTCCGCCACCTCCTCGCGCACGCGAGCGGCCTCGCGCCCGACGAGCGCCGCGCGCTGTCCGCTCCCGGCACCCGGCGCGTGTACTCCAACGCGGGGTTCGAGACGCTGGGCGACCACGTGGCGCGTGCCACGGAGATCGCGTTCCCCGACTACCTGCGCGAGGCCGTGCTCGAACCCCTCGGCATGGCCGCGACGGCGCTCGAGGGCGCGGGTTCCCCCGCGCGCGACGCCGTCTCGACGGTGGACGACCTGGCGCGGTTCGCGGCGGAGCTCCAGGCGCCGCGGCTGCTCGACCCGCGCACGATCGCCGAGGCGATGACCGTGCAGTTCCCGGGGCTGGCCGGCGTGCTGCCCGGCTACGGCAACCAGCGGCCCAACGACTGGGGCCTCGGCTTCGAGATCCGTGACTCCAAGTCGCCGCACTGGACGGGCGCCTCGTCGTCGCCCCGCACGTTCGGCCACTTCGGGCAGTCGGGCACGTTCCTGTGGGTCGACCCGGACGCGGGCGCCGCGTGCGTGGCGCTGAGCGATCGGGACTTCGGCCCGTGGGCGATCGAGGCCTGGCCCCCGCTGACGGAGGCGGTACTCGCCGAGCTGCGCGCGGCCTGACGCTCACCGCACGGCGCGCAGCGCCCGGGGCGTGAGGTCCCCCCGGGTGGGATAGCCGTCGACGGCCATGATCAGGTCGGCCTCGGCGAGCAGCGAGCGAAGCACGTGCACGATGCCGTCGACGCCTCCGAGCGCCAGCCCGTAGCAGTAGGGGCGGCCGACCCCCACCGCGGTGGCGCCGAGCGCCAGCGCCTTGATGATGTCGGCGCCCGTGCGCACGCCCGAGTCGAACAGGACCGGCAGCCCGTCGGCGGCCTCCAGCACGTCGGGCAGGCACTCCAGGGCGGTCAGTCCGCCGTTGGCCTGCCGTCCGCCGTGGTTGGAGCAGTAGATCGCGTCCGCGCCGTGGTCCTTGGCGCGGCGGGCGTCGTCGGGGTGGCAGATGCCCTTGAGCATCAGGGGCAGGTCGGTCTCGGACCGCAGCCAGTCCAGGTCGTCCCAGCGGAAGGGCCCCCCGAAGATCGGCAGCGTCCGGACCACCGTCTCGACGGGGTCGTCGCCGGGCCGCAGCCGTGCGCGGAACACCGGGTCGCTGGTGTAGCTGCTCAGGCAGCCGCTCGGCACCTGCGGGTAGTTGGAGCCCGCCAGGTCGCGGGGGCGCCAGCCGGTGACCCAGGTGTCGAGGGTGACGGCGATGCCCCGGTAGCCCGCGGCCTCGGCGCGGTGGACCAGGCTCGCGCCCAGCTCGCGGTCGGGCGGCACGTACAGCTGGAAGAAGCCCGGCGTGTCGCCGGCTTCCGGCGCCACGTCCTCCATCGGGTCGGAGGACAGGGTGCCGGCGAAGAACGGCACGCCGGTCCGCGCGGAGGCGCGCGCGGCGGCGATGTCGCCGTGCCCGTCCTGCGCGCACACGCCGATCACCCCGACCGGTGCCATGAACACCGGCGAGGGCAGCCGGGTCCCGCACAGCTCGATCGACATGTCGCGTTCGGTGGGCGCCACCAGCATGCGCGGGTACAGGCCCCAGCGCTGAAACGCCTCGCAGTTGGCGCGCTGGGTGTGCTCGTCACCGGCGCCGCCCGCCACGTACTGCCAGACCTTCGGGGGCAGCGCGGCCGACGCCTTCTTCTCCAGCTCCGCGAAGGTGATCGGATAGGGCGGCTGGTGCCCGTGACGCCCCTGTTCGTACAGCTCATCCTGGTACGAGGAGAATTCAGTCATGTGCGGCGGAGTACCCACATGCGGTACGCCGATGCGTGCGGCCGCGATTGCGTGCGGCCGCGATCGCGTGCCGGCGGCGATCAAACGCGCGGCGCCATCTCCCACAGCAGCACCTCTGCCGGGGCGCCCCCCTGCTCCCGCGGTCCCGCCAGTTCCAGGCCCCGGGTGTCCGTGAGGCGCGCCGAGTCCCCCGGCCGCAGCTCCTCGCCGTCGAGCAGCACCGCGCCGCGTACGACGTGGACGTAGACGTACGCGCCGTCCGGCACGGCCGACCGCTCGCCCGCACGCAGCCTGCGCACGTGCAGCATCGCCCCGGCCTCCGGCAGGGCGTACGGCGTCGAGTCGGCGATGCCGCGCACGATGTCGTAGGCCGGGTCGCCGCCGGGCTCCAGCGGCGCCAGCCACATCTGCACGAAGACGAGTGGCTCGTCGCCCTCGTTGCGCTCGCTGTGCCGCACGCCGGAGGCCGAGCCGAGCCGCTGCAGGTCGCCCGGACGGACGACCGTCGCGTGGCCCGCCGAGTCGCGGTGGGTGAGCTCGCCCGACACCACCCACGTCACGATCTCGGTGTGGCTGTGCCGGTGCTCGTCGAAGCCCGCGCCGGGCGCGAGGCGTTCCTCGTTGCAGGCGACGACCGCGCCGAAGCGCAGGTTGCCTGGGTCGTAGAAGCTGCCGAACGAGAAGGCGTGCAGGGACTCGATCCCGGCCGCCGCGTCCCCGCCCCGATGCCGGTCCTCCGCGTACCGTACGGACATCACGGTCCTACGGTAGCCCCGGCACGTCGGCCACTCGCCCTGATGAGGCAGTCTTGTCCCGTGCCTGTACCCGCGAACGAACCCCACCCGCACGCAGCCACCCTGCGCCGCCTCGAACAGTCGTCGGGGCGGCTCGCCGCGAACGCCATCGCCCTCATGGACGAGACGCTGCCGTGGTACCGCGCGATGCCACCGGAGAACCGTTCGTGGATCGGCCTCGTGGCGCAGGCGGGCATCGCCGCGTTCACCGAGTGGTTCCGGCGCCCCGAGACGCCGCAGGCGATCTCGACCGACGTCTTCGGCACCGCGCCGCGCGAACTGACCAGGGCGATCACGCTGCGGCAGACGGTGGAGATGGTGCGCACCACCATCGAGGTCGTGGAGTCGGCCGTGGAGGAGATCGCCGCGCCGGGCGACGAGTCCGTGCTGCGCGAGGCGCTGCTGCTGTACGCGCGCGAGATCGCCTTCGCCACCGCGCAGGTGTACGCGCAGGCCGCGGAGGCGCGGGGCGCGTGGGACGCCCGTCTTGAGTCCCTCGTGGTGAACGCGGTGCTCTCCGGCGAGGCGGACGAGGGCGCGGTCTCGCGTGCCGCGGCGCTCGGCTGGAACTCCCCCGACCACGTGTGCGTGCTGCTCGGCACGGCGCCCGAGGGCGACAGCGAGCTGACGGTCGAGGCGATCAGGCGCGCCGCACGGCACGCGAAGCTCCAGGTGCTGACCGGCGTGCTCGGCAACCGGCTCGTGGTGATCGCCGGCGGCTCCGACAACCCGCTGCAGGTGGCGAAGTCGCTGATCGGCCCGTACGCGGCGGGCCCCGTCGTCGCGGGGCCCGTGGTGCCCGACCTGCAGGCGGCGACGCGGTCGGCGCAGGCGGCCGCCGCCGGGCTCAAGGCGTGCATGGCGTGGCAGGACGCGCCGCGCCCGGTGCTCGCGGACGATCTCCTGCCCGAGCGCGCGATCGCCGCCGATCCGGCCGCGCGCGAGCAGCTGGTGGAGGAGATCTACAGACCGCTCGAAGAGGCGGGTTCCGCGCTGCTGGAGACGCTGAGCGTCTACCTGGAGCAGGCGAGCAGCCTGGAGGGCGCGGCACGCATGCTGTTTGTGCACCCCAACACCGTGCGCTACCGGCTGCGCCGTGTGACGGACGTCACCGGATGGTCGCCTTCCGACGTGCGATCCGCCTTCACGCTGCGGATCGCGCTGATCCTCGGGCGACTCGCGGACGCCGACGTACAGTTCTGAGATTGTAAGTTCTCCACAATTCCCCTTGCGGTTCTTCGTCCCTGTCCCCACGGGCCCAATGGACCGCCGACAAGAGAGAGTGGAAGCGTGCTCGTACTCGTCGCTCCCGGCCAAGGCGCCCAGACGCCCGGCTTCCTGACCCCCTGGCTCGACCTCCCCGGCGCGGAGGAGAAGCTGCGGCAGTGGTCGGCCCTCATCGATCTCGACCTCGTGCGCTACGGCACCGAGGCCGACGAGGCGGAGATCCGCGACACGGCGGTGGCCCAGCCGCTGCTGGTCGCCTCCGCGCTGCTGTCCGCGCGGCAGCTGTTCCCCTCGACGGGCGAGCTCACCGCGGCCGTCGGAGCCGTCGCGGGCCACAGCGTCGGCGAGCTCGCCGCCGCCGCGCTGGCCGGGGTCCTGACCGACGAGGAGGCGCTGCGCCTGGTGCGCACCCGCGGCCTCGCGATGGCCGAGGCGTCCGCCGTCACGAAGACGGGCATGGCGGCCCTGCTCGGCGGCGACCGCGACACGTCCATCGCGCACCTCGAACGGCTCGGCCTGACGCCCGCCAACGTGAACGGCAGGACGCAGATCGTGGCGGCCGGCACCATGGAGCAGCTCGAAGCGCTCGCCGAGGACAAGCCCGAGGGCGTGCGCCGCGTCGTCCCCCTCAAGGTGGCCGGCGCCTTCCACACCCACCACATGGCCCCCGCGGTCGACGCCCTCGAAGCGGCGACGAAGGAGCTCGCGCCCCGCGACCCGGCCCTGCCGTACGTCTCGAACAGGGACGGGCAGGCGGTCGCCACGGGCGCCGACGTGCTCGCCCGCCTGGTGGGCCAGGTCGCCAACCCGGTGCGGTGGGACCTGTGCATGGAGACCTTCCAGTCCCTGGGCGCCACCGCCCTGGTGGAGCTGTGCCCGGGCGGTACGCTCACCGGCCTGGCCAAGCGCGACCTGCCCGGAGCCGGGACACTCGCGCTCAAGACCCCCGATCAGCTCGACGCGGCCCGCGCGCTGGTTTCCGAGCAGTCCTCCACGGCCGGATGAAGGAGCCCTCGATCATGTCGAAGATCAGCCCCAGCAAGGGTGCGCCGTACGCGCGCATCATGGGCGTAGGCGGCTACCGCCCCACCCGTGTCGTCCCCAACGAGGTGATCCTCGAGACGATCGACTCGTCCGACGAGTGGATCCGCTCACGCTCCGGCATCGCGTCGCGCCACTGGGCGTCCCCGGAGGAGACGGTCGCGGCGATGTCCATAGAGGCGGCCGGGAAGGCCATCGCCGACGCGGGCGTGACGCCCGAGCAGATCGACGCCGTGATCGTCTCGACGGTGTCGCACTTCAAGCAGACCCCGGCCATCGCGACGGAGATCGCGCACGGGATCGGCGCGGGCAAGCCGGCCGCGTTCGACATCTCCGCGGGCTGCGCCGGCTTCGGCTACGGCCTCACGCTGGCCAAGGGCATGATCGTGGACGGCTCCGCCGGCCATGTCCTGGTCATCGGCGTGGAGCGGCTGTCCGACCTGACGGACCTCACCGACCGTGCGACCGCCTTCCTGTTCGGCGACGGCGCGGGCGCCGTGGTCGTCGGCCCGGCGAAGGAGCCGATGATGGGCCCCACCGTCTGGGGCTCCGAGGGCGACAAGGCCCAGACGATCCGCCAGACGGAGCCGTGGACGGCCTACCGCGACGGCGGCAGGCCCGAGAAGTTCCCCGCCATCGCACAGGAGGGCCAGTCCGTCTTCCGCTGGGCCGTCTTCGAGATGGCCAAGGTCGCCCAGCAGGCCCTCGACGCGGCGGGCATCGGCCCCGCCGACCTGGACGTCTTCATCCCGCACCAGGCGAACATGCGGATCATCGACTCGATGGTGAAGACCCTCAAACTGCCGGAGAGCGTCACGGTCGCGCGTGACGTGGAGACCACCGGCAACACCTCGGCCGCCTCGATCCCGCTCGCCATGGAGCGGCTCCTCGCGACCGGGAAAGCGAAGAGCGGCGACACCGCCCTCGTCATCGGCTTCGGGGCGGGTCTGGTGTACGCCGCGACGGTCGTTACCCTCCCCTAGGCGAGTTCCCCGCAGGCCACCGGCCGAGGGAACGGGCACGAAGCAGAACCCCACCACTATCGAAGGAGCGCCAGACATGGCCGCCACTCAGGAAGAGATCGTTGCCGGTCTCGCGGAGATCGTGAACGAGATCGCCGGTATCCCGGTCGAGGACGTCCAGCTGGACAAGTCCTTCACCGACGACCTGGACGTGGACTCGCTGTCCATGGTCGAGGTCGTCGTCGCCGCCGAGGAGCGCTTCGACGTCAAGATCCCGGACGACGACGTCAAGGAGCTCAAGACGGTCGGCGACGCCGCCGACTACATCGCCAAGCACCAGTCCTGACGCACCGCGCGGCAGGACTGATCGGATCGCACGGCTGAGGCCACCCGGTGGTGGCGCCGTATGAATTCAACCTTCTGAACGTGGAGACAGGAATTCCAGTGAGCTCGACCAATCGCACTGTGGTCGTCACCGGTATCGGCGCAACCACACCACTGGGTGGCGACACCGCGTCCACCTGGGAGGGCCTGCTCGCGGGCCGCTCCGGCGTACGCACGCTCGAGGGCGAGCGCTACGCGGACCTGCCGGTACGTTTCGCCGCCTCGGCGGCCGTCGATCCGAGCGAGGTCCTGGCCAGGCCCCTCGCGCGCAAGCTCGACCGCTCGGCGCAGTTCGCGCTCGTCGCGGCCCGTGAGGCGTGGGCCGACGCCGGTTTCACGGCGAAGGCCGGCGACGACGCGGCGGTGGACCCCGACCGGCTCGGCGCCGTCGTGGCGTCAGGCATCGGGGGCATCACCTCGCTGCTCGACCAGTACGACTCGCTGCGCGAGAAGGGGCCGCGCAAGGTGTCCCCGCACACCGTGCCGATGATGATGCCGAACGGCCCTGCGGCCAACGTCAGCATTGAGGTGGGCGCCAGGGCCGGGTCCCACACCCCGGTGTCCGCCTGCGCCTCCGGCGCCGAGGCGATCGGGTACGCGGTCGAGATGATCCGCACCGGCCGCGCCGACGTCGTCATCGCGGGCGGCACGGAGGCGACGATCCACCCGCTGCCGATCGCCGCGTTCGCCAACATGATGGCGATGTCGAAGGAGAACGACGCGCCGGAGAAGGCGTCGCGCCCCTTCGACAAGTCCCGCAACGGCTTCGTCATGGGCGAGGGCGCGGGCCTGATCGTGCTGGAGACCGCGGAGCACGCCGCCGCGCGCGGCGCCCGCGTCTACTGCGAGGTGCTCGGCCAGGGCATCTCCTCGGACGCGTACCACATCACGGCGCCCGAGCCGACGGGCGACGGCATCGCGGCGGCGCTGCGCCACCTGCTGGAGAACACCGGGCTCAAGCCGTCCGAGGTCGTGCACGTCAACGCGCACGCGACCTCGACGCCGCTCGGCGACCTCGGCGAGATCAAGGCGCTGCGCCAGGTGTTCGGGGACGACCTCGACCATGTGGCCATCTCCGCCACGAAGTCGATGACGGGCCACCTGCTGGGCGGCGCGGGCGGCATCGAGACGGTCGCCACGATCCTCGCCCTGCACCACCGGATGGCGCCGCCGACCATCAACGTCAACGAGCTGGACGACGAGGTCGACGCGGACATCGTGCGCGACGAGCCGAGGCCGCTGCCCGAGGGCACGATCTCGGCGGTCAACGACTCGTTCGGCTTCGGCGGGCACAACGTGGTGCTGGCGCTGCGCACGCTCTGACGGCCCGCGCGCCCGCACACCAGGGCCCCGCCTCCCGCGTGGAGGCGGGGCCCTGCGCGCTGCGGTGACGTACGGGCGGGCCGGTCACCGGCCGTTCTCAGTCGCCGAAGCTGGCGAAGTAGCCGGCCGCCATGTCCTCGTCGCCGTGGCCCGACGCCTCGGCGCGGCGGAACCGCTCGGCGCCCGCCTCCGCGACGTCCATCCGCACGCCGGCCGCCTGCGCGGCGGCGAGGATCAGGCGGGTGTCCTTGGCCGCGTTGGAGAGCGCGAAGCTGGGCGCGAAGTCGTCCCTGGCGATGGCGTCGGCCTTGAGGTGCACGTAGCCGCAGTCCATGAGGCCGCCCTCGATGGTGTCGAGGAACGACTGCGGGTCGATGCCGAGCCCCTTGGCGAGGGCGACGGACTCGCCGGTGGCGTGCGTCAGCGCGAGCGTCCAGTTGTTGCAGACGAGCTTGAGGCGGGTCGCCGCCGCCGTGGAGCCGTCGTCGCCCGCCCACACCGTGCGCTGCCCGATCGCGTCGTGCACGGAGACGAGCGCCTCGCGCGCACGGTCGGGTCCCGCGGCGAGGTTCGTGAGCTTGCCCGCCTCGGCCGGCGCCTTCGTGCCGAGGACCGGGCCGTCGACGAAGACGAGCCCGTGCTCGGCGCCGAACGCGGCGAGCCTCGGCACGTCGTCCACGCCGACCGTCGTGGACTGGAGCCAGACGGCGCCGCTCGTGAGGCCGGGCGCCGCTTCGCGCATGGTTTCGAGGACGGCGGCGCCGTCGAAGAGCATGGTGATGACGGTGGAGGCTCCGGTGACAGCCTCGGCCGGGGTGCCGAAGACCTGGGCCCCGTCGGCGGCGAGTGGCTCGGCCTTGGCGCGGGTGCGGTTCCACACGCGCAGGGTGTGGCCCGTCCGCAGCAGGTTGCGGGCCATGGCGGCCCCCATGATTCCGGTGCCGAGCAGGGCGACGCTCTTGTGATCAGCCATGGCCCCACGGTACGGCGCGGCGCCGCGCGGTCGCCTTCCGGCGGGGCGTGCCGGTCAGACGACCTGGTGGAGCCAGCGCACCGGCGCGCCCTCGCCGGCGTAGCGGAAGGGTTCGAGCTCGTCGTCCCACGGCTTGCCGAGCAGCCTCGCGATCTCGTCCCGCAGCGCGCTCTCGTCGCGCCCGGAGCGGCCGAGTGCGGCCCGCAGCCGGTCCTCGGGCACCAGGATGTCGCCGTTCATCCCAGTGACGGCGTGGAAGATGCCGAGGTCGGGGGTGGCGCTGTAGCGCTCGCCCTCGGCCGCGTGGCTCGGCTCGGCGGTGACCTCGAATCTGAGCATCTGCCAGCCGCGCAGCGCCGAGGCGAGTTCGGACGCCGTGCCGGCCTGCCCCTTCCAGGAGAACTCGGCCCGCAAGGTGCCCGGGGCCGCCGGCTGCCTGATCCAGTCGAGCTGGACGCGGACACCGAGCACGCCGCCGACCGCCCACTCGACGTGCGGGCACATCGCGCGCGGTGCGGAGTGCACGTACAGGACTCCACGTGTCGTCACCGGGACCTCCAGTCTGGGACGAGGTTCGCCTTCCCAGCGGCCTCAGAGGCTGCTGTCCTACCCCCTGCGGGGCCGGACAACTGCCTCTCAGTAAACATCATCGAAAGCAGAACTCCGCAAATGGGACAGCATGTGACGTGATGCAACCTACCGGAGCCGCGGTCCGCCGAGTGCCGCTGGTTCGACGTGGAAAAGTTACCGCGCGAAGGGGCTGTGAGGGTGACGTACCGTCGGTCCGGTGCCCGATTCACGCGAAGCTTTCACTCGCCCGTGCGGGGCTGGGAGTGCGCATAGGCCAGTGGCGGTTTCACCTGGCCAACAACCGGGAAGAGCGGTGTTTCCATGAGGTGTCGAGGCATGCGACGGGGTAGGCGTACGGCGGCGCGCGGTGCGGGCGCCGCGGTCGCCGTGGCGGCGCTGCTCGCGGCCGGCGGCTGCGGCTCCCCGCACCACGGCCAGGACGCGCGCGGGACCTCACACACCCCGTCCGCGTCCCCGTCCTCCCCGTCCCCTTCGCCGAGGCGCACCGAGGCGGCGGCTTCCACCTGGGACCGCGACCCGGCATCCGTCGCGGCGGTCGGAGACTCCATCACCCGCGGGTTCGACGCGTGCGGGCTGCTGCGTGACTGCCCGTCGATGTCGTGGGCCACGGGGACGGACCCCTCGGTGGACAGCCTCGCGCTGCGGCTGCTCGGCCCCGGGCACCTCCGTGGCCACAGCTGGAACGCGGCGCGCTCCGGCGCCACGATGGCCGCGCTGCCGGCCCAGATGGCGCGGGTCGCGGTGCACAGGCCGGGTCTCGTGACGGTGGCGGCCGGCGCGAACGACGCGTGCCGCGACTCGGTGGACGGTATGACGTCCGTCGCGTCGTTCCGTACGTCGTTCGAGGCGGCGATGCGCAAGCTGCGCGCGGTGTCGCCGTCGTCCCAGGTGTACGTGTCGAGCGTGCCCGACCTGCGCCGGCTGTGGGCCACGGGCCGCGGCAACCCACTGGGGCGCGAGGTGTGGAAGCTCGGGATCTGCGCGTCGATGCTCGGGAACGCGCAGAGCGACGACGCGGCGGCCAGGCAGCGCAGGCAGACGGTGTACGACCGGATCGTGGCGTACAACGGCGTGCTGCGCGACGTGTGCGCGCGGGATCGGCGGTGCCGCTACGACGGGGGCGCGGTGTTCGGCTACCACTTCTCGGCGGCGCTGCTCAGCCCCTTCGACTTCTTCCATCCGAGCAAACAGGGGCAGGCCACGCTGGCGCGCATCGCGTACGCCCGTGTCACGGAGGCGGATCCGACCACGTAGGCTGCCCGATCGTGACGAGTGTGGAGCGGGAAGCGGCGGGCGCGGTGCCCGGGGGCGGCGACGTGGAGTGCTGGACGCTGGAGCGTGGCGGTACGCGCGTGCGGCTGCTGACGTACGGCGCGATCGTGCAGTCGGTCGAGGTGCCCGACCGGTCGGGTGACGTGGCGGACGTGGTGCTCGGGCTCGGTTCCGCCGCCGAGTACGCGGCGTGCCCCAAGCCGTACTTGGGCGCGGTGGTCGGGCGGTACGCGAACCGGATCGCGGGCGCCTCGTTCACGCTCGACGGCGTCGGGTACGACCTGCCGGCCAACGACGGCCCCAACTGCCTGCACGGCGGCCCCGAGGGGTTCGACCGCCGGGTGTGGCGGGCGGAGCGTGTGCCGGACGGCGTGCGGATGTCGCGGGTCAGCGAGGCGGGCGAGCAGGGCTTCCCCGGACGCCTCGACGTGGCGGTGACGTACACGCTGGACGAGGCGGGCGCCCTCACCCTTCGCTACGACGCGGTGGCGGACGCCCCGACGCCGGTGAACCTGACGAACCACACGTACTGGAACCTGAACGGCGCGAAGTCGGGACCCGCCGTCGGCCGCCACACGCTGCGGCTCGGCGCCTCCCGCATGACCCCGGTGGACGCGGCACGCATCCCGACGGGCGGGACGGCGCCGGTGGCCGGCACGCACCACGACTTCCGCGAGCCGCGCGAGCTCGACGGCGACCACGACCACAACTTCGCGCTGGACGGCGGCGGCCCCGCGGCGGAGCTGTACGCGCGGGAGACGGGCAGGCTGCTGACGATCACGACGACGGAGCCCGGCATCCAGCTGTACACGTCGGACGGCTTCGCCCCGCCGGTGCCTTACGCGCCGGGCTCGGGCGTCGCGTTGGAGACGCAGGGCTTCCCCGACGCACCGAACCGGCCCGAGTTCCCCTCCACGATCCTGCGCCCGGGCGAGCGCCACGCCTCGACGACGACGTACGCCTTCACGACGCGCTGAGCCCCGCGGGGCCGGGCTCGCCGCCGCGCAGCAGGGTCAGGAAGTGGCGGAAGACCACCGGCATGTCGACGGCCTCCGGGTCGAGCAGCCACTGGTACTGCAGGCCGTCCATCACCGCCGTGAGGAGCGGGGCCGCCTGCTCGGGCGTCAGGCCGCCGGGCAGGCGCTCGCCGAACTCGTCACGGAGCGACTCCGCCATGTCGGCGCGCACCTGGCCGTAGCGGTGGGTGAAGAACTCCCGCGCCGGGTGGTCCTCCGTCACACTCTCGCCGAGCAGCGCGGAGAACGTCTGCACGATGCCGGGGCGCATGGCGTTGTAGTCGACGAGTGACGCCAGCAGTTCGAGGCGCCAGCCCTCGCCGCGGCGTGCGCCACCGCCGGTGTCCCACTGGTCGCGCTCGTCGAGGACCGCGACGAGCAGCGCCTCTTTCGTGGGGAAGTGGTGCAGCAGGCCCTGCTGGGTGAGGCCGACGCGCTCGGCGACCGCCCCCAGCGTGGTGCCGCGGTAGCCGCGTTCCGCGATCACCTCGATCGTGGCGCGCAGGATCTCCGCCCGCCGCTCCTCGCTCCTGGCTCTCGCCACCATCCGCCTCGGCCCTCCGGTCGGTCCCTGGTCGGCTCCTGGGCAAGGACCGTACGCCATACGACCGGCCGTAATATTACAAAATAATAACGAGACCTACTCGACTACAAGTCGGTGGCTCAGTATGTAACGGTCAGCTCGGCACTCCTCACCCACCCGGCATCCGGAGGTACGGCCTTGACCGGCGCATCCACCACACCCGCGGACGACGCGCGGGAGGCGAGCGTCGAGGCGGCGCTCGCCGCGCTCGACCTCGACGCGAAGACCCGGCTGCTCGCGGGGCAGGACCAGTGGTCGCTGCCCGCGCTGCCCGAGATCGGGCTGCCGTCGCTGGTCATGTCCGACGGGCCCGTCGGCGTCCGCGGCGTGCGCTGGACGCCTGACGACCCGTCCGCCGCGCTGCCGTCGCCGACCGCGCTCGCCGCGAGCTGGGACCCGGCGCTCGCGCGGCGCGCGGGGCGGCTGCTCGCGCAGGAGGCGCGCCGCAAGGGCGTGCACGTGCTGCTGGCGCCGACGGTCAACCTGCACCGCTCGCCGCTCGGCGGCCGCCACTTCGAGGCGTACAGCGAGGACCCTTACCTGACCGGGGAGATCGGCACCGGGTACGTGCGGGGCGTGCAGGACGGCGGCGTCGGTACGACGGTCAAGCACTTCGTGGCCAACGACGCGGAGACCGACCGCTTCACCGTCGACAACGTGGTGTCGCGGCGCGCGCTGCGCGAGCTGTACCTCGCGCCGTTCGAGGCCATCGTCACGAACGCGCGCCCGTGGGGCGTGATGGCCGCGTACAACACCGTCAACGGCTCGTCGATGACCGAGAACCGGCGCCTCCAGCTGGAGGTCCTGCGCGGCGAGTGGGGCTTCGACGGGGCCATCGTCTCCGACTGGCTCGCCGCGCGCTCGACCGTCGGCGCCGCACTCGGCGGCCTCGACATCGCCATGCCGGGGCCCGTGACGGTGTACGGCGAGAAGCTGGCCGCGGCCGTGCGGGCGGGCGAGGTCGAGGAGTCGGCGGTGGACGCGGCGGCGCGCAACGTGCTGCGGCTCGCCGCGCGCGTCGGCATACTGCCGGGCGTGGCCGGCGCCGGCGACGAGCCGCGGGCCTCGGTGGACGGCGAGGCGGTGGACGGCGAGGCGGTGGACGGCGACGCGGTGACGCGCGAGATCGCGCGCCGCTCGTTCGTCCTCCTGCGCAACGAGGCACGCGACGGGCACCCCGCGCTGCCCATCGACCCGGCGCGCACGCCGAAGGTCGCGCTGATCGGCGCGGCCGCGCGGGACGCCCGCATCCTCGGCGGCGGCTCGGCGACGGTCTTCCCCGCGCATGTCGTCGCGCCCCTCGACGGGCTGTCGTCCGCGCTGCCCGAAGGGTCGCTGACGTACGCGGTCGGCGCCGACCCGAACACCGAACTGTCCGTGGCGGGAGGCGACTTCGAGCTGGCGGCCACGGCGCGCGCGGCGGACGGGCGGGTGCTCGCCACCGTCCCGCTGCCCGACGGGCGGGTGCAGTGGGTCGGCAGCGACCTGCCGGACGGCGTCGACTACGACGAGCTGGCCGTCGTCGAGGTCGCCGGCACGTTCACGGCGCGCGACAGCGGCGAGCACGCGTTCGGCACGCGCGGCCTCGGCGGCTTCACGCTCACCGTGGACGGCACCGTGCTGTACGAGGGCCGCCAGGAGCCGGCCGAGTCGAGCGACCCGTTCGAGGCGTTCTTCGGGGTGCCGACCGAGCGTGGCCGCGTACGGCTCGAATCGGGCAGCACGGTGGAGGTCTCGCTGCGCGTCACGGTCTTCAAGGTCACCGACGCGCCGATGAACGCGATCGGCTTCTCCCTGCTGCATCTCGGCCCGCAGCGCGACCCGGACGAGATGATCGCGGAGGCCGCGCTGACGGCGGCGGCCGCCGACACGGCGGTCGTGGTGGTCGCCACCACGGAGCGCGTCGAGTCCGAGGGCTTCGACCGTCGCGACCTGCGGCTGCCGGGCCGCCAGGACGACCTGGTGCGGGCGGTCGCGGCGGCCAATCCGCACACGTTGGTCGTCGTCAACACCGGCTCCCCGGTGGAGATGGACTGGCGCGACGACGTCGCGGCGGTGCTGCTGAGCTGGTTCCCGGGCCAGCAGGGCGGCGCGGCGCTCGCGGACGTCCTGCTGGGCGCCGAGGAGCCCGGCGGACGGCTGCCCACCACCTGGCCGGCCGCACTGGCCGACGCACCGGTCGTGAACACTACCCCGAGCGAGGGACAACTCCGCTACGAGGAGGGTGTGTTCATCGGCTACCGCGCGTGGGAGAAGGCGGGCACGGCGCCCGCGTACGCGTTCGGCCACGGGCTCGGCTACACCGAGTGGCACTACGAGACGGTGGACGCCTCGCAGGCCGAGGCCCGCGTACGCCTGCGCAACGCGGGCGCCAGGCACGGCCGCGAGGTCGTGCAGCTCTACGTGGCGCCCCAGGACGCCCCGTCGGACGCCCCGGAGCGCCCGGCCAGGTGGCTGGCCGGCTTCGCCACGGTGGAGGCGGCGCCGGGCGAGACGGTGGAGGTCGCGATCCCGCTGCGGCGGCGGGCCTTCGAGATCTGGGACGAGACGGCGGATTCCTGGTCGCTGATCGAGGGCAGGTATGAGATCCAGGTGGCGCACTCCCTCGCGGACGTGCGCCTGAGCGCCCCACTGACGGTGGAGCGCTGACCCCTCAGCCGTACGGCCCCGAGGCGGCCCCTGACACCGCCCCGGGGCCGTACGTCCCCGCGTGCGGCGCGCCGCGCCGCCATCCGCGTCACGTCGAGCGGTCCGGCGCGCCCGCGCACGTGCGCCCGCCACGCCGCCCTGGCTCAGGGCCTGGCACGGGGTCATGGCTGACCGGGACCCGCGCGGTGGCGGTGCCCGCCAGACCGCCTCGCGTCGCACGCGGCCGGCCAGGCCGCACAGTCGCCTGGTGCGGAGCCGCGCCGAACTGCGGGGCCCGTGCCGGGCCGCGCCCCCGGCTACCGGCGTGGTGCCGGTACCCACCTGCTCCACCACGCCGCCCGACGGGGCGACGAGGGTCAGGGAGCGGCGCGCCCGCCACGCCGTCTCGCGCCCGGCAGCGGCGCGCCGCGCAGACGCAACACGCGGCGTCGCCATGCACGTTGCGTCGCGGGTCGGCGACCGGCCGTGCTGCCCTGGCCGGGGGTCATGGCTGACCGGTAGCGGCGAGATGGCGGTGACCACCGTCGCCCGGGTCCGGCGCCATGCCGGTAGCCGTCCGCACCGACCCCGCCGACTCGGCGTCCGGCGTGGCCGGTTCAGGCCCACGGCACGGGGCACGCGCTTGCCGCCGCCGGGTGCAGAGTCGTGCCGGGCTGCCGTCACCCGGCTACCGGCGCCGCGCCGGACGCGGCCGGTCAGGCCCGCGGCGCGGGCGCCCCGTCGCCCGGGCCTGC
>NZ_JAGIQL010000004.1 GCF_017813245.1 Streptomyces montanisoli | reverse complement strand
CGGCTGTTCGTCTCCCCCGCCGCGCGTGGCAGGGGCGCGGGCGCGCTGCTGCTGCGGCGGGCGGCCGCGGCGGCCAGGGCGGCGCACCGGCAGCCGCTGCTCGACGTGGTGGACTCGGACGTGGCGGCGCGCGCGCTGTACGAACGGCTCGGCTGGCGCCTGCTGGCGACCGCGCGGCAGGAGTGGGACGGGGGCCGCACGGTCACGCTCCACTGCTTCGCCGCGGCCGGGTAGCGGGCGGCGCCAGCCCGGTTCACCCAGGATCTCCGGCGCGGGCAGCATGGTCGCGCAGCCAGGACAGGATCAGCTCAAGACGGTGCACACGGTGGTCCGGGCGGCCCGTGGTCGCGAAGCCGTGGGACGCGCCCGGGTAGCGGGCGAGCACCACCTCGTGCCCCGTCCGCCGCAGCGCCGCGTAGAACTGCTCCGACTGCTCGACGGGGCAGCGCTGGTCGCTCTCGCCGTGGATCAGCAGCAGCGGCGTCGTGACGGCGCGCGCGTGCGCGAGCGGCGAGCGGTCCCAGAGCTCGGCGGCGCCTGCCGCGTCCAGGACGTCCGCGCCCCCGAACTCGTGGCTGTTGACGGTGAACCCGTTGTCCGACGTGCCCGCCTTGGACACGAGGTTGGACAGCGAGCGCTCGGAGACGGCGGCGCGGAAGCGGCCCGTCCTGGTGAGCGTCCAGTTGGTGAGGTATCCGCCGTAGCTGCCGCCCGCCAGGTAGAGGCGGTCGGGTGCGGCCACGCCCGTGGCCACCGCGAGGTCCGCGAACGCCGTCAGGTCGTCGACGTCACCGCGCCCCCAGGCGCCAACGCTCAGCGCCCTGAACGGGGTCCCGCGGCCCGCGCCGCCCCGCACCTCGGGCAGCAGCACATGGAAGCCGGCGGCGACGTAGCCTTGCGTCTCCACGTCGAAGGCGTTGCCGTAGACCATGTGCGGGCCGCCGTGCACCCGCAGCAGCAGGTCTCCGCGCTCGGCGCCGGGCGAGCGGTAGAGCAGCCCGTGCAGCGGGAGGCCGTCAGCGGATGTCGCGGTCACCTCCTCGGGCGCGACGGGCCGCACGGCCCGCGCCCAGGCGGTGTTGAACGACGACACGCGCCGTCCCGCCACGTACAGTTCGGCCGGCTGCGTCGCCGACTCCAGGCACACGGCCGCCACGCCGTCCCTGACGGCGAAGTCCACGACGGAGCGTCCTGGCGCGGTGGCCCGGCGGGCCGTGCCGTCCGCGCCGCCCTCGTACAGCGCGACCTCGCCCGCCGTCGTCACGGCGAAGACGATCCGCTCCCCCGCCGTCGCGAGCAGCCGGGGTGCGCCCAGCGGGCGGGCGTCGGCGAGCAGCGCGCGCTCGCACTCCAGGTCCTGGCCGGGGAAGGCGGGACGCCCCTCGTCCGCCCACCACACGCGCGGCGGCTCGACGCTGTGGCCCGCCACGCCGCTGGCGAGCGCGACCGGGCGGCCCGACGCGGTGACCGCGAGGGCGCGCACGAGCGACGGGCAGCGCCACACCGGCGCCTCGCCGCCCGTGACCAGGTCGTGCCGCCACACCTGGGTCGCGGGGTGCAGCTCGTCGCTGTGGCGCGGGCGCGCCGCGTAGAACACCCCGCCCCTGCCGTCGGGCGCCAGGCAGCTGAGCCGCGCCTGCTCGCCGCCCGCGCGCAGCAGCCGCGGCGCGCAGGACGTGCCGTCGTGGGCGATCCGCAGCAGCCACAGCTCGTCCAGGGGCTCGACGGGCCCTGCGGCACCGTCGTTCTTGTAGCGCAGCCAGTCCACCACCACGGGCGCGGACGCCGTGGACGCGGACGTGGACATGGACGGGGGCGGGGCCTTGGGCTTGGCGTACAGCGCGAGCAGGTGCTCGTCGTCGAGCCAGGCGAACTCGGCGGGGTTGCCGTCAGGCGCTGCGTCCAACGGCGCGGGGACGCCTCCGGCCGCGGGTACGAGCCACAGCCGCCGCGCGCCGTCGCGGTCGCTGCGGAAGGCGACGCGGCCGCCGTCGGGCGCGATGGCGGGCGCGGTGTCGGACCAGGCACCTTCGCCGCCGGTGAGCGGGTACGGCGCGGGGCCCGCACCGGGATCGGAGCCGGGGCCGGAATCCGGGCCGGGCGCGGCGGCGGAAGGCGTGGCGAACCGCCAGAGCCTGCTGCTGTAGCGCTCCTTGCCCTCGTCCACGCTCTGCACGGCCGCGACGGTCCAGCCGCCGCCGGGCGCCACGTCCGGCGCGCCGACGAGCGCGAGCTCGGCCAGGTCGTCAGGGACGATCCTCCGCACGGGCGCCTCCTCGCCGCTCATGCGCGGTCACCTCCGCCCGTCGTGGCGGCCGCGAACTCCGCCTTCGCACGCTCCAGCAGCTCGGGCCGGGTGAACAGCGAGGTGACCACGGCCGCGAGCACCGCTCCCCCGTCCAGCACGGCGGCGTCCGCCTGCTCGCCCGCCGCTCCCGCCGCGAACTCCCGCGTGTGCAGGGCCGCTCCCGGTACCGCGCACACGTACGGGTGCAGCGCGGGCAGGAGTTGGCTCACGTTGCCCATGTCCGTGGAGCCCGCGGGCCCGGACCAGCCGCCGCCGGGCGGTATCGGCCGCCCCAGCGCGCCGAACGCCTCGGCCGCGAGATCCGCGAGCACCGGGTTGGCGAGCACCGGGTCGTAGGCGGGGGCCACCTCGTCGAAGGTGCACGACGTCCCCGTGGCGATGGCCGCGCCCCGCACGCAGTCGCGTACGGCGTCCAGCAGACGCCCGCGCAGGTACCCGCTGTCCAGGGAGCGCACGAACATCTCGACCCTGGCGCGTTCCGGGATGATGTTGATGGACTGCCCGCCCTCCGCCACGCGTGCGTGGATGCGGGAGTCCGGGGTGGTCTGCTGGCGCAGCAGCCCGATCGCGACGAGCAGCAGGGTGGCGGCGTCGAGCGCGTTCCTGCCACCCTCGGGCGCGGCGGAGGCGTGCGAGGCGCGCCCGGTGAAGACCGCTTCGAGGGAGAGGCGGCCCAGGTTGGTGCGGGCCACCGCGTCGTACCCGGCGGCGTGGGCCATGACGGCCGCGTCGACGCCGTCGAGCACGCCGGCCTCGATCAACCGCACCTTGCCCCCGCCGCCCTCCTCGCCGGGGCTGCCGATCACCAGCAGCCGTCCGGGGGCGCCGCGCTCGGCCATCAGCGCCGCGGCGGCCAGGGCGGCGCCGGCGCCGGCGGCCGCGATGACGTTGTGCCCGCAGCCGTGGCCGAGCCCGGGCAGCGCGTCGTACTCGCAGAACACCGCGACGGTGGGACCGCGCCCGCCGCCGTCCCCGGCTTCGCCGCCGAAGTCGCGTGTGGCGCGGAAGGCCGTGTCGAGGCCGCCGATGCCCGCCTCGACGGCGAACCCGTGCGCGCCGAGCAGCGCGCGCAGTCGCCCGGCCGCCGCGTGCTCCTCGAACCGAAGCTCCGGCTCGGCGTGGATCGCGTGGCTCAGCGCGAGCAGCTCGCCGCGCAGTTCCTCCGTGCGGGCGCGCGCCTGGGCCGCGAGGCGCCGCACCGCGCCGCCGTCCCCGTACGCGTCGCCGCTCACGCCCCCGCTGACGCCGCCGGTCACGCCGCCACCTCCGCGGTCTCTGCGTAGTGACACGCCACCGTCCGCCCCTCGCCGCCCACAGGACGCAGCGCCGGCTCCTCGGCGCGGCAGCGGTCCGTCGCGAGGGGGCAGCGCGTGGAGAACACGCACCCCTTGGGCCGGTCGAGCGGGCTCGGCAGATCGCCGGCCGACACGGCCGCGCGCCGCTGCTCGTCACGGCCCTGGCGGCGTGCACGCGGCCTGGGCACGGTCGCCAGCAGGAGCTGGGTGTACGGGTGGCGCGGATCCGCGAACAGCGTGGATGTGGGCCCCTGTTCGACCACGCGTCCCAGGTACATGACGGCGGTCTCGTGCGCGAGGTAGCGCACGAGCGCGAGGTCGTGGCTGATGAACAGGTAGGCGAGGCCAAGTTCCCGCTGGAGCCGCCCGAGCAGGTTGACCACCTGGGCCTGCACCGACACGTCGAGCGCAGACACCGCCTCGTCGCACACCACGAACTTCGGTTCGAGGGCCAGGGCGCGTGCGATGGCCACCCGCTGCCGCTGCCCGCCGGACAGCTCGTGCGGGTGGCGCTGCGCGTACGCGGCGCCGAGGCCGACCAGGTCGAGGAGTTCCGCGACGGTGCGCGCGCCGCCGGGCCCGCCGAGCGGCACGCCGTGCACCCTGGCCGGCTCCGACAGGATCCGTTCGACGGTCATCCTGCCGTTGAGCGCGTCGTACGGGTCCTGGGACACGGGCTGGATGTCCCGGCGCAGCAGCCGCAGTTCCTTCTTCGACAGCAGCGCCACGTCCCGCCCGCCGACGGTGACCGTGCCCTCGCTGGGGCTTTCCAGGGCGAGCAGCAGCCGCCCCGTGGTCGACTTGCCGCAGCCGGACTCCCCGACGACGGCGACGATGCGCCCCGCGCCGACGGACAGGTCGACGCGGTCCACGGCGGTCAGCGTTCTGCGGCCCGCTCGGGTGCGCACGGTATAGCGCTTGGTGAGCCCTTCGGCCCTGATCAGCGGGGCGCCGGCCGTCTCGCGGCCCGCCACGGCCAGGGGTCGTGCCGTCATGGCGTGCCCTCCTCGTCGGCGGTGCGGCCGTCTTCCGCGGCCGCGGTGTTCTCCGGGTACCAGCACGCGGCGGCGGAACCGCCGGGGGTGATGGCGGCCAGTGGCGGCCGCTGCCCGCACTTCTCGCGCGCCTTCGGGCACCGGTCGCGGAACGGGCAGCCCTCCGCGCGCTCGCCGAGCGGCGGCACCCGGCCCGGGATGGTGGGTAGTTCGCCGGCGAGCGGGGCGTCCGGGTCGGGCACCGACGCCAGCAGGGCGGCGGTGTACGGGTGGTGGGGGCGCTCCAGTACCTCGTCGAGCGGTCCTGACTCCACGACGCTGCCCGCGTACATGACGACCACACGGTCGGCGATCTCGGCGACGACGCCCATGTCGTGGGTGATGAAGATGACGGCGGCGTCCCGCGTCGACTCCCGCAGCAGGGCGAGCACCTGCGCCTGGACGGTGACGTCGAGCGCCGTGGTGGGCTCGTCCGCGACGACGAGGTCGGGCGAGCCGGCCAGCGCGATCGCGATCATCACGCGCTGCCGCATGCCGCCGGAGAGCTGGTGCGGGTGGCTGCGGGCCCGCACGGCCGCGTCGGGGACGCCCACGGACGTCAGCAGTTCCACGGCGCGTGCGCGGCGCGCGGCCCTGCCGTGGGTGCCGTGGATGGCCATGACCTCCTCGATCTGGGCGCCCACGGACATCAGCGGGTTCAGCGCGGTCGCCGCGTCCTGGAAGATCATGCTGACCTTGGCGCCGCGCAGCGCCCGCCACTGGCGCTCGCTCCTGCCGACGAGCTGGTCCCCGTCGAGCACGGCGGAGCCGGTGACGGTGGCGCTCTCGGGCAGCAGCCCGCTGAGCGCGAGGGCGCTGAGCGTCTTGCCGCAGCCCGACTCGCCGACGACGGCGACGGTCTCGCCGCGGCGCGCGGTCAGCGTCAGCCCGTCCACGGCGTCGAGTCCGGGACCGAAGGAGACGCGCAGGTCGCGCACGTCGAGGACGGTGTCCCCGGTGCGCGCGGGCGCGGCCGCGGTGTCAGGTGCCGTCGTCACAGCGGCCATCCCAGGGTCTCGGTGGGGACGTCGAGCGCGGCGGGCTCGCGCGGCGCCGACTTGCCGTGGTGCGCGGCGAGTTCGCCCGCAGGGCCGATCCAGATGTCCCCGAACTCCTTCGCGTCGCTGAGGAGTTGCCGCAGCCACAGGACGCGTGCCGGGCGCCCGGACTGCCAGGGGTGCATGGTCAGGTTCACCAGGCTGCCCGTCTCGCGGGCCCCGGCGAGCTCGGCGTGCCACGCGTCGTACAGGTCGCCGGCGCCGTAGGGCGGGCGGGTCTCGCCGCCGCCGGTGTAGCGGTAGTACACGGCGTCGTCGGTGGCCCAGTCGACGGGGATCTCGACGAGTTCGCCGATGCGGTAGGGCCGGTCGTCGCCCATCACGGAGCTGTCGTAGGCGAGTCCGAGCCCTGCCAGGGTGTCGAACGCATCGGGTGACATGCGGAAGCTGGGCGAGCGGTAGCCGGTGGGCGCGGTGCCGCTGATCTCGCCGAGCAGGTCGCGGGCGCGGGTGAGGGTGGAGCGCAGCTCGGCGTCGTCCAGGTAGGCGGGCGGCTCGTGGCACCAGCCGTGCAGGGCGAGTTCGTGCCCGGCGGCGTGGATCTCCTCGACCGCGGGGCGGTATGTCCTGGCGATCCAGCCGGGTACGAAGAACGTGGCACGTACGCCGGCGGACTCCAGCGCGTCCAGGATGTTGTGGACGCCGCGCCGTGGCCCGTAGCGCCGCTGCTCCAGCTCGGCGACGTCGCCGGGCGGGTCGTTGCGCAGCCGCCACAGCAGCGGGGACTCGCCGTCGAAGTCGAACGTCACGCACAGTCCGGCGCGGCGGCCGTCGGGCCAGGGGTAGGTGCCGGTCATCGGCCGCCCTCCTTCCCCGGTGCCGGGGCCGGGGCCGGGGCCGGGGCCGGGGCCGGGGCCGGCGGGGTGTAGTCGCCGGCGGTACGGCCACCGTCCACCGCGAGGGTCGTGCCCGTCACGAACGACGCGTCCTCGGAGGCCAGCCACAGCACGGCCGCCGGGGCGTCGCCCGGCCCCGAGGTGCGGCCGAGCGGGATCCTGTCGCGCATGCCGCGTATGTGCGCGTCGGTGAGCGCGCTGACCTCGCTGCCCGGCGCGAACCCGGGCTGGACGGTGTTGATCCGGATGCCGTGCCGGGCGACTTCCAACGCCATGGAGCGGGTCAGCGTCTCCACGGCGGCCTTGCTCGCCGCGTACACCGAGCCGGTCGCGCCGGGGCGTACGGCCGCGCCGGACGAGATGTTGACGATGCGCCCGCGCACGCCCGCGGTGATCATGGCGCCGATCGCGCGGCGCGACAGCTCGTACGGCGCGACGACGTTCACGTCGAGGATGCGCCTGACCTCGTCGGGCCCGGTGGTGGCGACGGGTGTGCGCGGGTAGAGGCCCGCGTTGTTGACCAGCACGTCAGGTGCGTGCCAGGTGCCCGCGACGGCGTCGCCGAGGCGGCCGAGGTCCCCTGGCTCGGCGAGGTCCGCGGCGAGGTGCCGGGCGCCGAGCCGCTTCGCCAGCTCGGCGAGCGGCTCGGGGCGGGCGTCGGTGAGCAGCAGGTCGGCGCCGGCCGCCGCGAACGCCTCGGCGATCCACGTGCCGAAGATCCCGGCGGCGCCCGTCACCACCACCCGCGTGCCGTTGAATTCGTCCCGGTAGTCGCGCACGGTCATGCCTCCTGTGAAGTGCCGGACGGGGCGGTGGGAATCGGGGCGGTGGAAGTCGGCGCGGTGGAAGTCGGGGCGGTGGGACCGGTCGTCCCGCCGGGGCGCAGCCAGCCGGGCGCGCGTCCACCGCGCCCCGGGCCGCGCCTGCGGAACGGCTTCCTGGACACGCTGCGCGTCGGGTCGAGCCGGTCGCGCACGGTGTCGCCGAGCAGGTTCACGGCGAGGACGAGCCCGAACAGCGCGAGGCCCGGGAAGGTGACGAGCCACCAGGCCGAGGCCACGTAGTTCTGGCCGTCGGAGAGCATCGAGCCCCACGACGCGGTGGGCGGCTGGACGCCGAGGCCGATGAACGACAGCGACGCCTCGAACACCACCATCAGGCCGAGTTCCAGGGTCGCGACGACCACGGCGAGCGGCAGCACCTCGGGCAGCACGTGCCGGGTGACGATCCACCGGCCGGGCGCCCCGACCGCGACCGCGCCCCGCACGAAGCCGCGCTCCCGGGTCTCCAGCACGCTCGCGTAGGCGATGCGGGTGTAGCGGGGCCAGCGCACCAGCGCCAGGCAGATGACCACGTTGGCCAGGCTGGGCCCGAGCACGGCCACCACCAGGATCGCCAGCAGGAAGAACGGCACCGACAGCGCGATGTCCGCGACGCGCATCACGACCACGCCGACCCAGCCGCGGTACCAGCCCGCGAGCACACCGACGAGCACGCCGAAGGCGCCTGAGACGACGACCGTGGCCGCCGCGACCGCGATGGAGACGCGGGAGCCGTAGAAGGCCCGGCTGAGCACGTCGCGGCCGAGCGCGTCCGTGCCCAGCAGGTGGAAGTGGCCGTGGACGGTGGTGAAAGGGCCGCTCAGGCGCGCCACCAGGTCCGCGTGGTTCGGGTCGAACGGCGAGATCAGCGGCGCGCACAGCGCCACCAGCACGTACAGGACCACCACCACGGCCGGGATCAGCCCGCGCCGGCGCCCCGTCCGGCCGGTCACCTTCTGGCCGCTCATGTCCCGGCCGCCTTTCCGAGTGTGCTGATGCGCGGATCGAGGAACGCGTAGGCGAGGTCCGTCACGAGGTTCACCACGATGTACACGAGCGCCGCGAGGATCACGATGGCCTGGACGAGGGGGAAGTCACGGCCGTCCACGGACTGCACGGTGAGCTGGCCGAGCCCCGGCCAGGCGAAGATCAGCTCGGTCACCACCGAGCCGCCCAGCAGGTTCGCCACCTCCAGCGCGAGGACGGTGAGGATCGGCACGGACACGTTGCGGGCGAGGTGGCGCACCACCAGCCGCGCGGTCCCCGCGCCCTTGGAGCGTGCGGTGCGCACGTAGTCGCGGCCGAGTTGCTCCAGCACGGCGCCGCGCGTGATGCGGGCGACGGTAGCGGCGGACAGCGAGGCCAGGGTCACGGCGGGCAGGATCAGCGAGGTGATGCCGCCGTAGCCGGTGGAGGGCAGGATGCGGAAGGTGACGGAGAAAAGCAGGATCAGCAGGATGCCCGTCCAGAACGCCGGCATGGCCTGCCCGACGAGGACGACGGGCATCAGGACGCGTTCCGGCCAGCGGCCCCGGTTCAGCGCCATCACCATCCCGGCGCCGACGCCGAACACCACCGAGAGGAACAGCGCGGAGAGCGCGAGATCGATGGTGTAGGGGACGCGCTGGGCGATGAGGCCGAGCGCCGGCTGGTGCTGGACGTAGGAGTACCCGAGGTCGCCGTGCAGGAGCCCGTCGAGGAAGTTCAGGTACTGGTGCCACACCGACACGTCGAGCCCCAGCTGCCCCCGCAGCCGCGCGATGTCGGCGGCCGTGGCACCCTGCGGCGCCAGCAGCCTGGCCGGGTCGCCGGAGAGCCTGAGGGCGAAGAAGACGGCTGTGGTGACGCCCCACAGGGCGATGAGCGCCTGGCCGAGGCGCGTGCCGAGGTACCCGGCGGCGGTGGCCACTGCTCCTCGGTTCATGACGTGAACCTCATGTCGGCCACGTAGAAGCTCTGCTGGGCATCTGGATGCCACAAGAGCCGCTTGTTGGCCCCGTAGATGGAGTAGATCTGGAAGAGGCCGACGCCCGGGGTGTCCTTGTCGAGGATGCCGTAGGCCTTGGCGTAGAGGCGGTCGCGTGCCACCGGGTCGATGGTCCTGCGCGCCTGGTCGACGAGTGCGTCGAAGTCGGGGTTGTGGTACGAGCTCCACACCGTGCCGCTGCGGAACAGCGGATAGGCCACGCCGTCCGCGTCGAGGCAGGAGCAGGACCACTGGCCGAAGCGGATGGAACCCCAGTCGTGCGAGGGGCTCTGCACCTTCTTCAGGTAGGTGGCCTGGTCGGAGTTGACGATGGAGACCTTGAGACCGGCGTCCTGGATGTTCGCCTGGATGACCTGCACGATCTGCGGGTCGTACGTGGGCGACGTCGCCATCACCACGGTCTTGCCGGCGGCGCCGGCCTGCTTGATGAGGCCGCGTGCCTTCTTCGGGTCGTACGTGTAGGGGGACAGCTGCTCGGGATAGCCGACGGCGAGCGGGGTCAGCACGCTGTTCACGCGTTTGCCGTAGCCCTGCTCAAGCGCGCTGATCAGGGCCTTGTAGTCGATGGCGAGGCTGATGGCCCGCCGCACGCGCGGGTCGTCGGTGGGGCCGCCCTTGATGGTGTTGAACGCGAGGTAGCTGACGCGTTCCGTGGGCGCGGACAGCACCTTGAGGTTGCTGGCGCTCTTCATCTGGATGGCCGTGTCCGGCGTCATCCCGTCGGCGATGTCCGCCTTGCCGGACGTCAGGTCCGCGACGCGGCTCGCCGGGGACGGCACGGCGCGGAACGTGACGCGCCTGATGGGCGGTTCGGCCCCCCAGTAGGACTCGTTGCGCTTGAGGACGACCTGCGAGCCGGGTATCGCCGAGACGAAGCTGTAGGGCCCCGAGCCCATCGGGCGCACGTTGAACCGGTCGTTGCCGACCTTCTTCACGTACGCCTCGGGCACGACCGAGAGCGTGGTGAGGTACGTGAGCAGGGTCGGGGACGGGTACTTGGTGGTGAGGATGAGGGTGTCGCCGTGGCCGGTGGCCGACGCGATGGCGGAGAAGTTGGCGTACTGCTGACTGCCGAACTTCGGGTCGAGTATCCGCTGGACGCTGAACGCGGCGTCGGCGGCCGTGAGTCGGCTGCCGTCGCTGAAGCGTACGTCGTCGCGCAGGGTGAACACCCAGGTGGTGGGGTTCGTGCGGCGCCAGTGCGTGGCCAGCCAGGGGATGGGCTTGTTGGTCTTCGGGTCGCGGTGCAGCAGCTGGTCGAAGATGTTGCGGTAGACGGAGTACGAGTCGGTGTCGTACTGGAGCCCCGGGTCGAGGCTCGACGGGTAGCCGGCCAGGTCCGCCGTGAGCCGGGCGGACCCGGGGGCGGAGCCGCCGGTGGTGGTGGGCAGCGCGCACGCGGTCAGGGACGCGGCGAGTAGCGCCGCGAGACCGCCGAGCGCCGCTGCCCGGGGCGCCCGGAGCCCCCGGAACGCGGTGCGTGTCCGGGTGGTCCGGGGGTGCCGGGGAGCGCGCATGGTTCGTCTCCTGCCGGGATGTGCCGGTGAGTTGCCGCCGCTCGGGCGGTCAGCCGGCCGACGGTGTCGGTATGCGGGAGTCGACGGCGAGCGTCGGGACGTCGACCGTGACGGTCTCGGGGTACTTGATGCCCGCGCCGGTGTTGAGCACGACCGTGCGGTCGCCCTCGCGCAGCCAGCCCGAGGCCCTCAGCCGCTTGGCGGCGGCCATGCAGGCCGCTCCCTCGGGACAGATGAACGCGCCTTCGTGGCGGGCCAGTTCGGCCTGCTCGGCGAGGAGTTCCGCGTCGCTGACGGCGATCGCGGTGCCCTCGGTGGCACGCACCGCGTCCAGCACGAGGAAGTCGCCGAGCGCCTTGGGCACGGTGATGCCGAAGGCGACGGTGTGCGCGTCGGGGAACGGCTCGCTCTCGTCCTTGCCGGCCTCGAACGCCTCGACGATGGGCGCGCACCCCTCGGCCTGCACGGCGACCAGGCGCGGCAGGTCGCCCCCCAGCCAGCCCAGCTCGCGCATCTCCAGCAGGGCCTTGTAGATGCCGATGTGGCCGACGCCGCCGCCCGCCGGGTAGAGGATCACGTCGGGGGCGTGCCAGCCGAGCTGCTCGACGATCTCGTAGCCCATGGTCTTCTTGCCCTCGAGCCGGTAGGGCTCCTTGAGCGTGGAGACCTCCTGGTAGCCGGTGCGCTCGGCGACGGCGGCGGCCACGAGCTTGCCGGCGTCGCCGATGAGGCCGTCCACGAGGTACAGCTCGGCGCCTGCCACCACGCACTCGGCGCGGGTGATGGCGGGGGCGTCCACGGGCATGGCGATCAGGCTCTTCATCCCGGCGCGCGCTGCGTACAGGGCCCAGGCGGCGCCCGCGTTGCCGTTGGTCGGCATGGCGACGCCGGTGACGCCGAGCTCCTTGGCCCGTGACACGCCGGCGGCGGCGCCGCGCGCCTTGAAGGTGCCGGTGGGCACCAGGCCCTCGTCCTTCATCAGCAGTCCGGGGACGCCGATGGCCGCGCCGTACGACGGCAGGGGCAGCAGCGGGGTCATGCCCTCGCCGAGGGAGACGATGTTCGCCTCGTCCCTGACGGGCAGCACCTCGTGGTAGCGCCAGAGGTCGGCGGGGCGGGTGGCGATGTCGGCGGGGGTGACGGTCGCCGCGACCTGTTCGAGGTCGTAGCGCGCCAGCAGCGGCGCTCCGGCGTCGCTCACGCCCTGGACCTGGTCGGCGTCGTAGCGCTTGCCGGTCTTGGAGCATTCGAGGTGGCTGAGGGCGGAGTGCGGCATGGGTCTCCTCGTAGGGACGGGCAGGAGTGGTTTGGATTTTGGATTCAAATCATGGGCGCGTCAAGGGTCTGTCTCATCCCTTGTCGGGATAGTCGAAAGACGCTGCCCGCGGGCCCCCGCGGGGGCGGTCGCGCCGCGCGGGGCCGCAGGCCGGGCGCGCTGCACACCGTGCCGCCACGGGATGCCGGCCACACCGCACCGCCGCAGCGCGCGGGGCGCGCCGACGGCGCTGCACACGGACCACGGGGGTACGTGGGCGTCCGCCCGGCCACGGCGGCGCCGAGGGGTGCCGGCCGGCTTCACCACCACGGGGCCGCCGGGCGTTGCCCGCCGCGCGGACGGGAGGCCGTGGGGCGCCGCAGATGAGCCGCGGAAGCCCGGCGCCCGGCGCCGGGAAGTACCGGCTTCGCCACCACGGACCGCCGGATGTCACCGCCGCGCGGACGGGGGCCGTGGGGCTCCGTACACGGCCCGCGGAGGCCCGCGAGTGCCCGCCTGGGCCGCGGCCGCGACGAGAGGCACCGGTTCCGCCGCCATGGGTTGCCAGGTGCGCCCGCCGCGCCGGGGGGCGCCGCAGATGAGCCGCAGGAGCCCGGCCCGGTGCCGGGAAGTACCGGCTTCGCCACCACGGACCGCCGGATGTCACCGCCGCGCGGACAGGGGGCCGCAGGGCGCCGCACACGGCCCACGGAGGCCCGCGGGTGCCCGCTCGGGCCACGGCCGCGCCGAGAGGTACCGGCTTCGCCACCACGGGCCGCCGGGCGCGCCCGCCCCGCGGACGCGGGGCCGTGTGCGCCTCAACATGACCCACGGAGACCCGCGGGTGCCCGCTTGGGCCACCCGCGCCGAGAGGCACCGGCTTCGCCACCACGGGCCGCCGGGTGCGCCCGCCGCGCGGACGGAGGCTTGCGGGGCGCCGCAGATGAGCCGCGGGAGCCCGGCCCGGTGCCGGGAAGTACCGGCTTCGCCACCACGGGTCGCCAGGCGTGCCGCCCCGCGGACGTGGGGCCGCAGGGCGCCGCACACGGACCGCGGAGGTCCACGGGTGCCCGCCCGGCCACGGCCGCGGCGCGAGATACCGGCTTCGCCACCACGGGCCGCCGGGGGTGCCCGCCGCGCGGACGCGCGGGGTGCGGCGGTGCGGGTCAGTTCGTTGGGCGGTACGGGGTCGGGGAGTCCGTCTTCACGACGCCCCCGAACGCCTCGGCCGCGCGGCGCACGTGCCGGCGGGAGAGCCGTTCCGCGAGCGCGGAGTCGCCCGCCGCGACCGCGGCCATGATCGCCTCGTGCTCGTCCAGCGCCTCGGGGACGCGCCCCGGCACCTTGGACGACGAGCCGGAGGCGAAGCGCAGCTGCCCGCCCAGGTTGTCGAGGATCTGCGCGAGGCGCGCGTTGCCCGACGCGTGCCAGATCGCGCGGTGGAAGGCGACGTCCACGGCGCTGTAGCCCTGGCCGCCGTCCTCGTCGAGCACCCTGCGCTGCTCCTCGTACAGCGGCCGCAGGACGCGGCGTACGAAGCCCTCGGCGTCCGGGGCGCCGGCCGCGTTGCGCGCGGCGATGCCGTCGAGCGCCTCGCGCAGCTCGTAGATCTCCCGCATGTCCTCGATGGCGACCTCGGGGACGAAGTAGCCGCGGTGCGGCACGGCGACGAGGAAGCGGTCGCGTTCGAGCCCGGCGAGCGCCGACTTGATGGGGGTGGGCGACAGCGCGAGCCGCTCGGACAGCAGCCGCACCACCACCTTGGAGCCGGGCGCCAGCTCACCGTCCACGAGCATCTGGCGGATCTCCCGGTACGCCTGCTCCTTGTAGGTTTGCCGCTCGATCGCCATGGGACCGCATCATGGCATCCGTCCGCCACTGTGACCAGCGCGTCCCCGCCGCGCGGTGCTCCTCGCGCCCGCGCGGGACCGCGGCGTCGCGGGTCTACAGCGCCGCGACGCGCACCCCCGCGTAGGCGATCGCCGCGACCAGCGCCCAGGACGCGACGCCGAGCACCAGGCTGCGGCGGCCCGTGCGGAAGAGCGCGGGCAGGTGGATGCCGGTGCCGAGCCCGAAGAGCGCCGCCACCAGCAGCACGGACTGGACCGACTTCGCGTCCGCGAGGACGCGCGGGGACAGCAGCCCGGTGCTGGTCACGGCGATGGCCAGCAGGAATCCGGCCACGAACAGCGGCACGGGCGGCGGCATGCGGCGCTTGGCGTGCGGCTCCTCGGCAAGGTCGCCCACCCCTCCCGCGGGGACGAGGACCCGCTGACGGCGGCGCACGGCGAGACCGACCGAGGCGACCAGCGGCGCGAGCAGCACCACGCGCGTCAGCTTCACCACGACGGCGGTCGTCAGCGCCCCCGGCACGCGCTGCGCCGTCGCGACCGTCTGGCCGACGTCGTGCACGCTCGCGCCGACCCAGGAGCCGAAGTCGGCGACGTTCAGCCCGAGCGGGCCGCGCAGGGCGGGCAGGACGGCGATCGCGAGCGTCCCGCAGAGAGTGACCAGCGCGACGGCGACGCCGGTGTCCTCCTCGTCGCCGCCGGCCACGGGCTCCATCGCGGCGACGGCGGAGGCGCCGCAGATGGAGAACCCGGTCGCGACGAGCAGGCCGCGCGCCGGCGACACCCCGAGCCACCTCGCCAGGACCTGCGTGCCGGTGAAGGTGACGGCGACGGTCACCGCGACCACCGCGAGGCCGCGCCCGCCGAGGTGGGCGAGTTCCGGCAGCGAGAGCTGGAGGCCGAGCAGCACCACGGCGCACCGCAGCAGCCGCTTGCCTGCGAGCCGCGTGCCCGCGTGCAGCACGGGCCGGTGCAGGTGCAGGTTGGTGACGAGCGCGCCGAGGATCACCGCGACGATGGACGGGTTGAGCGCGGGCACCCAGTGCGCCACCGCATACGCGACGACGGTGGCGGCGGCGGCCGCCGCGATACCGGGGGCCCAGGCGGGACGGGGCAGGGAGGTCTTCACGCCCTCCACCCTGCGCGGGGGCGCACGGGCCGGAGTAGTCTGCAATTGCTTGTGAGAGCCACAAGCAACGCTTGTCACTGAAAGACCGGCCCCTTGCTGAGCACGCACGTCCCCGACCTGATCGACCTCCAGATGCTGGCCTCCGTCGCCAGGACCGGCAGCCTCCGCCTCGCCGCCGCCGAACTCGGCGTGTCGCAGCAGGCGCTGTCCCAGCGCGTACGGGCGATGGAGGGGCGCGTCGGCATCTCGCTGCTGAGCCGCGGCCCGCGCGGCTCGCAGCTGACCGCGGGCGGCCGGCTCGTCGAGCAGTGGGCGTCGCGGGTGCTGGACGCGGCGGCCGAACTGGACGCCGGCATCACCTCGCTGCGCTCCGACCGGGCGGGCCACATCAAGGTCGCCGCGAGCCTGACCGTCGCGAGCCACCTGCTGCCCCGGTGGATGGTCGCGCTGCGCGACCAGCAGCGCCTGACGGGCAGTCCGGCGACCAACGTCGAGCTGGAGGCGAGCAACAGCGTGGCGGTCGCCGAGTCGGTGGAGCGCGGCACGGCGGACGTCGGGTTCGTGGAGGGCCCGCGCGCGCCGCTCGGCCTGCGCTCGCGCACGGTCGCCAGGGACGAGCTGCTGGTCGTCGTGGACCCCGCGCACCCGTGGGCGCGCCGCCGTTCGCCCGTCACCGCGGCGGAGCTGGCGGCGACGCCGCTCGTCATGCGCGAGGAGGGTTCCGGCACGAGGGAGGCGCTGGCCGCGGCGCTCACCGCGGCCGCGCCCGGCACGCCGCAGGCCGAGCCGGTGCTGGAGCTCGCGGGGACGGCGTCGGTCAAGTCCGCGATCGCCGCGGGCGCGGGCCCCGGCGCCCTGTCGTCGCTCGCCGTGGCGGACGACATCACGCTGGGCCGCCTGCACGCCGTGCCGGTGCGCGGCGTGGGTCTCGTGCGCGACCTGCGGGCGGTGTGGGCGGGCGGGCCGCAGCCCCCGCAGGGGCCGGTGCGCGACCTGATCGCGCTGGCGTCGCGGACGCGCTGACGGGCGGTACGGTGGCGCCGGTGCGCGGCGCCGGGCGTGGCGCGCCCGGCCCGCCGCACGCCCGGTACGTAAACGACCTTCGGCGCAGGTCGGACGCGCTGCGTCCGCCGCGGTGCCCGGAGCGATCTTCTGCGGTACGGTCGCCGCCTCGCCCCGTAGCGGCGCCCTCCACCCGCCGGGCGCCCCCGGCAGGAGGAGGCAACGCGATGGCGCTCAGGACGACCGGACAGGACGGCGGCACCGGCGAGGCCGCGCCGCCGCGCGCGCTGCGGGCCGCCGCGATCGGGCCGTGGAACGTGCTGGCCATCGCCATCTCCGCCATCTCGCCGACGACTTCGGTCTTCCTCGTCTACGGCTCGGGCATCTCGTCGGCCGGCACGGGCATCGTCTGGGCGTTCGTCATCGGCGCCGTCATCGCGCTCGCCATGTCGCTGTGCTACGCGGAGGTGGGCTCCGTGTTCCCGTCGGCGGGCGGCGCGTACGCGATCGTGCGCCGGGCGCTCGGGCCGGTGTTCGGCGGTGTGGCGGCCGTGCTGTTCCTGCTGCTCGGGCTGGTGTCGACGGCGTCGATCCTGGTGTCGTCGGCGACGTACCTGTCCTCGCTCGTGCCGGGCGGCCTGCCGGTCGGTCTTGTGGCGCTCGGCATGATGGTGCTGGTCACGGCGCTGTCGCTGGGGAAGATCGCACCGGCGAGCTGGGTCGCGGGCGCGATGCTCGTACTGGAGCTCGCCGTCGTGCTGGTCTTCACCGGCTTCGCGTTCGCCCACGCGTCGGGCGCGAACCACCCGTTCACGGCGCCGGCCGTGGCCGTCCACGACGGCACGCGGGGCGGCATGCTGACCGGCGTCGGCGCGGCGGGCATGCTCGCGGCGGTCGTCCCCGCGCTCTTCGCGTTCAACGGCTACGACTGGCCGCTGTACTTCGCGGAGGAGTCGCGCGGCACGCGCCGCGCGCTGCCCCGCGCCGTCGTCGTCGCGGCCGCCGTCGCCGTGGCCGTCGAGGTGGCGGCGGTAATCGCCGCGACGTACGCCGTGCACGACCTCGGCGCGACGGCGGCCGACGACTCGCCGCTCTCGCTGATCGCGCACCAGGTGATGGGCCCGACGGGCGCGACGGTGCTGATCGTGGGCGTGGTGATCGCGATGTTCGACACGGGCCTGGCCGCTAACCTCGGCTACGCGCGCGCCTATTACGCCGCGGCGCGCGACGGCATGCTCCCCGGCCCGCTCGGCCGCGTCTTCGGCCGGGTCTCGCGCGAGACGCGCGTGCCGGTGTGGGCGATCGCGTTCCTCTTCGTCGGCAACGGCGTGCTGTGCGTGTTCAGTTCGCTGGAGGACCTGATCACGTTCACCGGTGTGGTGATCGTGACGATGTACCTGCTGGTGGCCGTCTCCGCGCTGGTCTGCCGGGTACGCGACCGCTCGCTGCCCCGCGCGTTCCGCCTCCCGCTGTGGCCGCTGCCGCCGCTGCTGGCGATCGCGGGCGTCGCGGTGGCGCTCACCCAGCAGTCCCCCCGCGACCTGGCCATCGCCCTGGGCATCGCGGCGGCGGCCCTGGCCGGCTACGCCCTCTTCCGGCGCCGCCTCCCGGGGCGCCTGGACTGACGACATTCTTGGTGCCACCGATGAGTGGGGCGAGGCGCTCGTGGAACCCGCTCAACGCGTCGAGGCCGACGGCAGACTCTTCATTCACGACATCGCTGATACCGGTCAGCCATCCACGTCACGCGCCTCGTAACCACTGAGGCCCAGTGTGGCCAACGGTCCGGCGAACTGCCCCAGGTACCAGGCGATGTCCGTGATGGACGAGCCTTCCACCAGTTGCCGCCTGTAGATGGAGGGCGTGAAGGAGACCATCCTCCTTCCGGGGAAGAACAACATGGTCCCGCCCGTCGACGCCGCCTCGGAGAACAGAGAGATTCCCACATGCGTGGCGCCGGCATCGGACGAGTCGAGTTGCTCGACAATGAACTCGGCGTCTGCCGCCCCGCCCCGTTCCCAGTCGAAATCGTCGTCCTCGTCGATCAGGTAGGAGACTCCGAGCGGCTCACGCGGCGACCATCCGAAGGGCGACACCGCCCCTACCACGGCCGTGACGGTGACCGGATGGACGAAGTGGAAGTCGATGTCCGCTGTTCTCGACACAGTGCGCACCTGCCGTTAGGGGATGATTCGCCACGTGTAGCCCTTCTTGATGAGCCACGCCTTGACATTCTCGGGGATCGGATTCTCCGAAACGACCTCGAACCCCTTCCCGTTCTCGGTTGCGATGCGTCGCGCAGCCCCGAGGTTCGACTTGAACTTGGCCATGGTCGCAGGGCTTTCGTTCGCTCTCTCCCAGTACTGCCCTGACTTCGCTTCGTACCAGGTCTCTTGCCCTTCCTCACCGTCGAATGCGCCGTCGAACTGCCGACCCCCCGTGCTGAAGGGCTCCTTGCCGCCCAATCGGCCTTGCACGTACTTCTCGTAGGCGTCTCCCCGCAGCTGCGCGATTCGCCCCGGGGAGTCGGACTCGTCGGGTTCCCACGTGAAGCGATCGCCATCGCGTGCAGCCGTCTGGGCCAGTTCGTCGTCGAGTGTCTCGCCGACCTCCGTCGTCTCGGCGTCGACCGTCTCAATCTCCGGGACCGCAGTGGCCGCGGCATCCAGATCTGCTCCGACATCCGCGATGACGCTCGTCCCGATGTCCGCCACGGCTTCCTCCGCCGCGACCTCGACGCCGCCAAGGATCGCGCCCGCCTCAGCACCGTCCAGGGCGGCGGCCCCGGCATCGGAACCGCCTCCGGTGAACGGGGTGAGCAGTACGCCCACCGCGGTGGTGAGACCGACGAGGATGCCCGCGCCCGCGAGCTTGTGCTCGGTGCTGCTGTGTGCCTGGTCGATCGCGTGAGCGAACGCCTCACAAGCTTTGGCCAGTTGGTCGCAGGCGTGGTGTGCGGCCGACAGCGGTGCCTTCGTCGCCCCCGCGCCGTCCTGCCAGATCTTCGCCCAGAAGGCGGCCATCGCGTGGACCGAATCATCCGAGTTGTTGTCGGTCAGCGACTGCACCTGTCCGTGCAGGGAGCGGCCGAGTCCCTGGATAGCCTTCGAAGCGGTGCGGTAAGCGCCTGCCGCGTTTCGCAGCCTGTCCTGATGGCCGTTGGGCCAGTACTTGGCGATCACCGTGGGGACCGACGAATGGCCCGCTCCGATCGCGGACGGGGGGTCCGGGTACACCACATCCGTGAACACCCCGAGCGGCGGGAACAGTTTCGGCGCGCCCTTGCCTGCCTTGGGGTTGGAGTGGTGATCGGCCTTGAGGTAGTTGTTGGCCGTGGTCAGCAACGCGTCCGCCGACTGGCCGATCGCACGCGCGGCCGCCGAGACGGCATGGAACAGCGACTTGGCCGCCGGATCGTACGAGTGGCCGAACTTACGGCCGTACTCGTCATCGCCGGCCATGCCTCCATCGCCCTGGAGGGCGTCGTTGAGCGTGGTGGCGATGGTGTCGAGTTGCGTCTGGCCGGTGGCGAACTTGACTGCGACCGAGTCGAGGTCACCCGGGAACAGGTCGATGCTCTGACCACCGTCCGGCGATAACGGGTGGCTCAACGGCCGCCCCACATCGTCCTGTTGGCGGTCTTCGCCGACGAGTAGTTGCCGTGTGCCGTGCCCGCCGCCTTGTGCAGGGCGCGCAGGGCGCGGTGGAGTTCGGTGGACGCCTTGCGCCACTCCGTGTACGTCGTCTCGAACGCGCCCTTCGTCTCGCCCTTCCACTTCTCGGCGAGCCCCTTGACCACGCCGTCGAGCGTCTTCAGCTCGCGGTCCAGGTCGGTGGCGAGCGCTTCGAGTTCGGACTGGGCCTCCACCAGGGTCGTCAACGACACTCGCATCCTGCCGCTCTGCATGCCGGCTCCCCTCGACGCACGGTGGGACAGAGGTTCGAACACTGCCACGGACGCCCGTCCTCCACCGCGCCTGCCGTCCACTCTTGGCCCGGAGATGGTCTTCGCTTGGAGAAGTGATGACCCGTCCATGGGTGTTGTTATTCATCACTCGATGAATAACATGGTGGTACCGAGACGGAGAGACACGGACAGACGCGGAGGTGGTCACCACATGACCGAGACCGAGCACAGGCGGTGCGTCGTGGTCGGCGGCGGGCCCGCCGGGATGGTGCTGGGGCTGCTGCTCGCCCGCGCGGGCGTCGACGTCACCGTCCTGGAGAAGCACCCGGACTTCCTGCGCGACTTCCGCGGCGACACGATCCACCCGTCGACGCTGACGCTCCTCGACGAGCTCGGGCTCGGCGAGTGGTTCGCCGCCGTGCCGCACACCAGGGTCGGCCGCGTCACGCTCCCCCTCCGCGACGGCCGCACCATGACCGTGGCCGACGTGTCGCGCCTGCGGGTCCCCCACCCCTACGTCGCCATGGCGCCGCAGTGGGACTTCCTCGACCTGCTCGCCGACGCGGGCGCGCGCGAGCCCTCGTTCGACCTGCGGATGCGGCACGAGGTGACCGGCCTGCTGCGCGAGGGCGGCCGGGTCAGCGGGGTCGCGTACCGCAGGGCGGACGGCACGACCGGGCGGCTGCACGCCGGTCTCGTCGTGGCGGCCGACGGCCGCGGTTCGGTGACGCGGCACCACGCCGGGCTGCGCCCGAGGCAGTTCCAGGTCCCGGTGGACGCCTGGTGGTTCCGGCTGCCCCGGCACGGGGAGGAGGCCGAGGACCAGCTCATCCCCCGGATGGGAGGGCGCCGCTTCGCCGTCGCGCTCCCCCGCACCGGCTACTACCAGATCGCCTACCTCGCCCCGAAGGGCGAGGACGTACGGCGGCTCGGCATCGACGGGTTCAGGCGCGAAGTGGCTGCGGTCTGCCCCCAGTTCGCCGACCGGATGACCGAACTCGCCTCGCTCGACGACGTCAAATTCCTGGACATCAGGCTCGACCGGCTGCGCCAGTGGCACACCCGGGGCCTGCTGTGCATCGGGGACGCGGCACACGCCATGTCGCCGGTGGGCGGCGTCGGCGTCAACCTCGCGGTGCAGGACGCGGTCGCGGCGGCCGGCCTGCTCGCCGGACCGCTGTCACGTGGAACCACCGGCGAGGTGCAGGGCCGCGAGCTGGCGAAGGTGCGCGCACGGCGGCTGCTTCCCACCGTGGTCACGCAGTCCCTGCAACAGGCCCTGCACAGGGGGCTGATCCGTCCGGTGATGGAGGGCAGGCGTGAAGGCCCGCCGGCGGCCGTGGCCGACATGCTCGACCGCTTCCCCGCGCTGGCTGCCGCGCCCGCCTACGTGGTGGGCGTCGGCGTACGCCCCGAGCACGCGCCGGCCTTCGCCCGCCGGCCCCCGCTACCGCCGCGCACACCCCGCACGCCCCTCGCGGAGGACGCCGCCGGACGCTGACCGCCCCACGGCGGCTGCGTCACTCCCCGGCGGGTACGGCCTCCGGCTCCGAAGGCGCGGCATCCGGCCCGCCCGTCGCGATGCCGAGCGTCACCGGCGTGCCCTTCTCGATCGTGCGGCTCACAGTGCACTCCCGCTCCACCGCCGTCCGCATCGCCGCCGCCACGCGCTCGCGGGCGGCGGCGTCCAGGGACGACAGGTCGACGTCGAGCGCCACGTGCAGGGCGTCGTACTCGTGGCTTCCGGGGCGGCGGTCGTTGCCCGCCGTCGCGACGAAGGGCGCGTCCTCGCCCGAGCGGCGCACCACGAGCTCCTCGACGGTCACGGCGGCGCAGCCCGCGGCGGCGAGCTGCAGCAGCTCGCCCGGGGTGAAGGAGCCCTCGGCGCCCACCCGGCCGATCCGCACCGCGGCGCCGCGCGCGTTGTGCGCCGTGAACTCGTGCGATCCCGTCCGTTCGATCCGCAGCTCAGCCATGAGTGCTCCCGGGTCCCTTCCCTGCCGTGTCTGTGCCGTGTCTGTGCCGTGCCGACTGGTCACCGCCACCAACCGCCGGCGCTCGCGCTTTGTTCCGTGCACGCGGTGGGCCAGGCCCCACCTCGCCCACTCACCTGGTCTTTAGCCCTGCCTTCCGCTATTTTGTTCCCTTTGTGGTAGGTCCCTGGAATGAATCAGGACGACAGCGCGTTGGCGCTCCGTACGTCCCCGACCTGGAGCTCCCCCCATGGCATCCGAGGCCCCGATCCATCTGCGACGAACGCTGTCGGTCAAGGACCTGATCGTCTACGGCCTGCTGTTCATCGGCCCGACCGCGCCGATGGGCGTCTTCGGCGTGCTCGACGCCAAGAGCGGCGGGGCCACCGCGCTCGTCTTCGTCGTCGCCACGGTCGCGATGGGCTTCACCGCCTGGTCGTACGCGCGCATGTCGCGTGCGGTGCCGCGGGCCGGCTCGGTCTCCGCGTACGCGACGGCGGGGCTCGGCCGCTGGCCCGGCTTCTTCGCCGGGTGGATGGCGGGGCTCGACTACCTCTTCATCCCGGCCGTCGCGGCGCTCTTCACCGGCATCGCGACCCACTCCCTCGTGTCGGGCGTGCCGACGTGGCTCGCGACGGGCGTGGGCATCATCGTGTTCACGGCCCTCAACCTCGCGGGTGTCGGCATCGCCGCGCGCGTGGGCATGATCATGCTGGTCATCGAGGTGGTCGTGCTCGCGATGTTCATCGTCGGCGCGATCGTCGTCCTCGTGCACGACGGCCCGAGCAGGGGCTGGCTCTCCCCGCTGGCCAGTACGTCGAACCTGGCGATCGGCGGCGTGCTCGGCGCGGTCTCGGTGGCCGTGCTGTCCTTCCTCGGCTTCGACGCGATCGCGACGTTCGCCGAGGAGAACACCGGAAGCTCGCGGCAGGTCGGCAGGGCCGTGCTGTTCTGCCTGGCGCTCGCGGGCCTGCTGTTCGTGGCGCAGACGTACCTGGCCGACCTGGTCAGCGACGTCAGCCCGCAGCACCTGGCCGCGCACCCCGACGAGCAGGGCACCGCCTTCTACACGGTCATCAGGCACGCGATCGGCGGCTGGTTCGGCACGACGGTCAGCGCCGTCAAGGCGGTGGGCCCGGTGTTCTCCGCGCTGGTGGCGCAGGCCGCCGTGAGCCGCCTGATGTACGGGATGGCGAACCAGGGCCACCTGCCGTCCTGGCTCGGCCGCGTCAACCCGCGCACGCGCACGCCACGCACGGCGATCCTCGTGTCGGCGGCCGCGACGCTGATCCTCGCCATCTGGGCCGCGACGCAGCCCAACGGCCTCGACACGCTGTCGTCCATGGTGACGGTCGGCGCGCTGGTCGCGTTCGTGCTGCTGCACGCGTCGGTCTTCGGCTACTTCGTGGTGCGGCGCGAGACCAGGTCGAGCTCCGCGGGCGTCAGGACGGCGGCGACCGTCGTGCCGGCGCTCGGCGTGGCGATCATCATCGCGCTGCTGGTCAAGGCGAGCCACCTGGCCCTCGTCGTCGGCGCGTGCTGGCTGGCGGTGGGCATCGCCGTGGCGGTGGCGCGGTACGTGACGGGTCACCGGGGCGGCCCGTCGGACGACGTGCTGTCGCCACCGTCCGACGAGATGGACGCGCGGACGCCGTGAGGCGCGCGGGCTCCGTGAGGCGCGGGGCGCCACGCCTCACGGAGCCCGATGCGCAGGCCCTACTTGAAGGACCGGTGCGGCGCGGGCAGCACCACATGTGACGGCCCGTGCCAGGCGCGCGGCGCGGGCAGCCGGCCGAGCCGCCCGTCCCCGCCGACGATCGGCAGGGTGATCCCGCTGGCCGCGAGGTCCACGCTGACCGAGGCGCCGGTGGCGTGATCGCTCTGGATGTCGTCGTCCGTGCCGAGGAGCACGAGGCCCAGCCGGTGCCCGGCCTTGAACCGGTAGTCCTGCGGCAGCGTGTCCCAGCGGACGCGGTAGGACTTCCCCGGTTTCAGCGCGGACGGGTGGCTGAGCGAGTTCCGGTTCTGCGCGTCGATGTAGCCGCGCGCGACGACGTTGACGTCGGACGTCACGGTGTCGGTGACGACCTGCCGGTAGCAGGCGTCGTCGACGGCGGTGGACTCGCCGTGGCAGTCCTCGGTGGTCAGGGTCTTCACCCCGGCGCCGGGGCCGAGGTAGTTGACGCGGGTGTCGGTCCCGTAGTCCACGAGAAGCGCGCCGAGGTTGGCGGTCGGCTTGTCGAGGCTCACCTTGAGGCTGACATTCGGCGTGCCGGACACGCGTACGTCCCGGGGCAGCGGCGGGGTCGCGTAGGCGAGGCGGCCGGGCCGTGCGGCGGTCGGGTCGCTCACGGCGTCCGCCTCGGACAGCGCGGTGTCGGTGTAGGTGGCGGTGCCGGCGGACGGGGCGAGGCCGAGCGCGCCGTTCGCGCCGGGCCGCAGGGTGACGTCGGTGGCGTGCGGTGCGGGCCAGTCGGCCTGGGTGATCCACTGGTCGGGGCCGGTCTCCAGGTCGACGCGCGGCTGCTTCATGATGCCGTTGGGCAGGCGCCACAGCCAGTGGTCGAACCACTGGTGCAGGGTGTCGACCCACGCGTCGCGCCGGTAGTCGAACGGGTCGACGTGCCCGTACTGCGACAGCCACACCTTGCGCGGCACGTGGTGCGCGGCAAGACCGGCCCACCAGGTCGAGAACTGGTTGGGCTTGACGTTCATGTCGTTCAGGCCCTGGCTCGCGAAGACGGCGGCGTGCACCTTGCTCACGTCGGCGACGGAACCCGTACGGTAGTCACGCTCGTTCCAGAACGCGTTGTAGTCGCCGGTGGCGTCGTCCTGCCCGGCGGCCATGTCCTCGCGGACGGCGGCGCACTTGGCGGGCGGGTCGGTGTCGACGGTGTCGGCGAGGCCGTTCTCCTCGCCGCGCGCGAACAGCGTCCCGTTCATGCGGCTGTAGTCGTACCAGGAGCTGATGGCGGATATGGGCACCACCGTCTCCAGGCCCTTCACGCCGGTCGCGGCGACGGCGTTGGCGAGCGTCCCGTCGTAGGACTTGCCGATCATGCCGGTGCGGCCGTTCGTCCAGTCCGCCCTGACACGCTTGCCGTGCGCGTCGTACGCCGTGGCGCGGCCGTTCAGCCAGTCCACGACGGCCTTGCCGCCGAGCACGTCGGAGGCGCCGCCCGAGGTCGGGCAGCCGTCGGACTTCGTGGTGCCGTCCATGTCGACCTCGACGACGGCGTAACCGCGCGGCACGAAGTAGTTGTCGTAGTAGAGCGGGAACTTGGCCGGATCGCCATGGGCGTCGTACGTCTTGCGCTCGGACTCGTTGCCGCGTCCGAGGTTGTCGTAGTACGGGCTCTCGTCCATGATCACGGGCACCCGGAACCGGGGCCCGCTCTCCCTCGGCCGGATGATGTCGACCCTGATCAGGTCCTTCTTGCCGTCGCGGTCGGAGTCGACGCTCGACTGGACGTTCACGTGTTCGCGGATGGCGTCCTGGTAGGAGAAGACGGGCTGGGTGCCGTCGGCGGTGACCTTGATGGAAGGTTTCTGCGCCGCGTGGGCGGCGGGCAGGCCCGCCGTGCCGAGGGCTGCCGTGAGGGCGACCGAGACGAGGACTCTTCGGGTTCGCCGGGATGAGTTCCGCACGCACTACCTCCTGGGGGTTGGCGGGCGCACTCTCCCGCAGCCACCGCGTCCCCCACAAGCCCCATTCGCGCCAGGCGCCTCGGCTTCTCGGGGCGCCTCGGCTTCTCAGGGCGCCTCGCCTTCTCAGGGCGCGTCGATGCGTCCCGTGAACTCCTCCATGACTCTGGCCAGTTCGTCGGGGGCCTCCAGGGCGACGTAGTGGCCGACACCGTCGAGCGACGCCGAGCTCACGTCGCTCGACGCGGCCCGGGCCAGGGTGTCCAGCGTGAAGGAGCCGGCGCGGGCCCCGACCGCGAGAACGGGCGCGTTCAGGCCGGGTGTCCGGGCGAGGGCCATGATCTCGGAGCCCTCGCGCAGCATCGACCGGTAGAGGCCGATCGCGCCGCGCCATCCGCCGGGCCGCGCGTAGGTGCGGGCGAACTCGTCGATGTCGGCCGAGGTGATCGCTCCTGGAACCGCGCTCAGGGCCGGGAACAGGAACTCCTCCAGGAACGCGCGCTCGCGGCCGGTCAGCAGCATCTCCGGGACGCCGGGAGCGGCGAGGACCCCAATGTACCAGACGCCGCCGTGGGTGATGTCCGCCAGTGCCTCCATGCCGAAGCCGGGCAGGCCCGTCTCGATGGCGGTGAGGCTGAGGACGCCCTCCGGGTGCGTGGTGGCGAGGCGGAACACGCTCGCCCCGCTGATGTCCTGCCCGGTGAGGTGCACGGGGCCCACGCCCAGCCGGTCGATCAGCAGGTGCAGGTCCTCGGCCGTGGCGGCGCTGCCGTACGCGCCGGGCCCGTTGCCGGAGTCGCCGAAGCCGCGCAGGTCGACGGCGAACACGCGGTGGTGGGCGGCGAGCAGCGGGATGAGCCGGTGGAAGGACCACCAGGTCTCGGGGAACCCGTGGACGAGCAGGATCGGGGACCCGCCGGTCCCCGCCGCCACGTAGTGCAGCGTGGTTCCGTTCACGTCGGCACGGTGGTGGGTGACGCCCGGGATGGTCGCGCCGGCTGTGGTCGTGGTCGTCGTGGTCATCGCAGCTCCTCACTTGGACAACCGGGTTACCCATAATAGTCAACCAGGTTGTCCAGCTGCAAGGGCGCGATGCCCGGCCCTGCCGCACCCCGTACGCTGCTGCCATGTCCCGCTCCGGTGCCGATCTCGCGTTGCTGCTGCTCGGGGGCTTCCGTTCGCTGGTGGACGAGGCGACCGCCGAACTCGCCCGGCGCGGCCACCAGGACGTACGGCCCGTCCACGACTTCGCCATGCGCGCCATCGCCGCGGGCGCCGACGACGCCACGCGCCTCGGCCGCCGCCTGTCGGTCTCGAAGCAGGCGGCCGCGAAGACGGTCGCGGTCCTGCGGGAACGCGGATACGTGACGCGCGAGGCCGACCCCCTCGACGGCCGCCGCAAGCGCCTCCAGGTCACCGATCTCGGCTTCGAGGTGCTGCGCCAGGGCGAGGAGGTCTTCGACGAACTGCGCGAGCGCTGGGCGCGACGAATCGGCTCCGCGGAACTCGAGCGCATGGAAACGCACCTGACGACCCTGGCGGGCGCCTCCCCCGTCCGCTTCGACACCCCCGCCTGGATGGCCCGCGACCTCGGCGAGCCGTCCTAGTGGCTTGACTCGGATTGTCGAGCGCGTGATTGGTTCGCCGTCCGGTGCCCGTCATTCTGCCTCCAGGTGTGATCTCGACGGTGGCCGTGAGGGCGTCCTGGAGTGTTCGCACGCCTGCGAGCATGGGCGAGAGGGCGCCTCCCACCCCGCGCGTCTCCCCGCTCTTCCCGCTCTTCCCGCTCTTCCCGCTCTTCCCGCTCTTCCCGCTCTACCCGCCGTGGCCGGTCGCCTCGCCCGCCACGGCGGCTGCCGCGCGGACGAAGGCGGCCAGGGCTGGGGAGGTGGCGTGCTCGGGCCAGGCGAGGACGAGCGTGGTGGGCTCGGCATCATCGACTGGGACAGCGACCAGGTCGTCGCGGAGCTGGTCGCGGATGGAGGAGGGGAGGACGGCGACCATGCGGCGCAAGGCGATGAGGTGGAGAAGCTGCCCAAGATCGTGGACCTCGGGCCCGTGTGAGCCACCCCCAGGTGCGCCCGGCCAGCGCGGCAGGGTCTCTCCGGCGAGATCGTTCAGGCAGACCCGGGTACGGCCCGCGAGGCGATGCGAACTCGGCACCACGAGAAGTTGAGTCTCGGCCAGGAGGTCCTGGGTGTCCAGGCCGGTGAGGTCGGGGTGGGGGCGGTGAAGCAGGGCGGCGTCGGCACGGCCCTCCCGCAGGAGGATCTCACGCTCGCCGAAGCTGCACACCAGCTCGACCGGCAGCGCACCCGGCTCAGCCTGATAGGCGTCGAGGATCGCGGGCAGCAGGCCACCGTCGCCGCCCGGCTTGATGACCAGCACCAGACGCGGGTCGGCGCGGCTGGCCCGCCGGGTGCGGCGCGCCGCGGCCGACGCGGCGTCGAGCACCGTACGGCTCTCGCGGAGCAGGACGGCCCCCGCCTCGGTCAGTGCGACCCGGCGGCTGCCACGCTCCAACAGGGCTACGCCCAGCCGTCGTTCGAGCTGCTGAATGGCGCGGGAGAGCGGCGGTTGGGTCATCTCCAGCCGGGCGGCCGCCCGACCGAAGTGCAGTTCTTCGGCGACAGCGGTGAAGTAGACGAGCTCGCGGACCTCCAGTCTTTCCATACCCGCACGGTATCGCCGCATACCAGGTCGGTGTTGGAACTCCCGGCCGCTCCCGTGGTGGGCTGAACGCATGACAGAAACCACGACTGCCCTGGTCACCGGCGCCAACAAGGGCATCGGGCGCGAGGTCGCAGCCCGGCTCGCCTCGCTCGGCACGAACGTCCTGCTGGCCTCGCGCGACCCGCACCGCGGCGCGGAAGCCGCAGCCGCCCTGGGCCCGCGGGTGTACCCGGTCACCCTGGACGTCACCGACCGCGCCGGCGTCCTGTCCGCCGCCCGCTGGATCGAGGGGCGCTTCGGCCGGCTGGACATCCTGGTCAACAACGCCGGCATCTCTGGCGACCTCGCCGCCCAGAGCCCTGGCAGTGTCGAACTGTCGGCTGTACGCGAGGTGTTCGAGACCAACGTGTTCGGCGTGATCAGCGTGACCACCGCGATGCTGCCGCTGCTCGCCCGCTCCCCCGCGGCCCGGATCGTCAATGTCAGCAGCGGACTGGGCTCCATCGCCCGGATGACCGACCCCGAGGACTACTTCACAACCCGGCCCCCGTTGGCCGCGTACGTCCCGTCCAAGACGGCACTCAACTCGCTGACCGTGCAGTACGCCAAGGAACTGCGCAGCCGCAACATCCTGGTCAACGCCGCCGATCCGGGGCCGTGTGCGACCGACCTCACCACCGCGTTCCCGGGCCTCACCCGCACCGCGGCCGATGGCGCGGCCGTGGTCGTCCGGCTCGCCACGCTGCCCGATGACGGGCCGACCGGCGGCTTCTTCGACGAGCACGGACCGGTTCCCTGGTGAGCCGCCTGTCCGGGAACCGGTCACCGCACAGGACAGCGTCGGCCGGCTCGAACAACGCGTCCGAGCACCGACGACTCCGAAGCTGAAGCGATACGTACCCTCGCCGCCTACTTGGAAGCCTGTGCCGCGACTCCCGGCAGCTACGTGGTCTTCGCCGGGGACTAGCCAGGCTACCCAAGGAGTTGAGTGGCTCCAGGCTGAGTGCCCGGCCGATTTCAGCTTTGTGCCGGCGCCGCTTGCCGGATGTCGGCCTCCGCGAGACCGCCGGGCGAGAAGACCGCTGCGGCAATCCGAAGCTGGAGCGGCAGGGAGGTCCACAACTCTTCGAGGAGGCCGCTTCGGTTACCGGCGGCGATGCGGACCTCGGCGAGCGGCTCACCGGTAGCGACCGCGTGCCCGTCGGACCGGTAGGTCGACATGAGCACTCCCTCACCGGGCGCCAGACCACTGACCTGCAAGGTCAACCGGTTGGTAGCCGTGCGTGTCCCGCTGCTGTGCCGTGCGGCGCCGAACCACGCCTGCCCGGCGTCCCGGCCGTCAGCGACGACGGTGAGGCGGGGCGTGAAGATCGGTGGGTCCGGTTCGTAGTCCAGCCCGTCCAGGGCCAGGGCGGGCACCAGCCCTGAGTCGAGCCGCTCAGCGACCGTGGCGACCTGTTCACCGTTGCCGAAGACCAGCCAGCGGCCGCTCTGGCGGGCGGCGACATAGTGACGCAGGTGGTCGTGCGCGCGCGCTTCCGATGGGGCGACGATCAGCTCACTCTCCGGCGTGCGGCGCAGAGCGCGGGCCTGGGAGGCACGGCTTCGTCCCGTGAGGAAGTACGCGCCAAGCGTGTCGCCGTCACCAGTTCGGCACCACAGGACCCCGCGTCCGGGGTAGTGGTTGTCCGCCAGTACCTCGTTCAACCCGTTCACCGAGCTCAGCACCCCTCCGATTTCACGGTGACCCCCACGCATCGCGCGAGGCTGTCGACGACATCCAACCGGATCAGGGAGGTATGCCCTGGGCAAAGGCTGTCGCCTCGTAGCGGACGGGCTGGGAGCCGCGCTTCGTACGGTTGGTGATCTCGTCGCGCTTCTTTGCAATGGCGCGGCGGACAGCTCACCCGCCCGCGCCGGTCGCCATGCTCAACTGGGCGGCGAGACGGACGGCGGTCTTCTCCCCGGCTCGCTGCCTGATCAGACCCTCCGCGGCAACCGCACGAAGCCAGACCTCCGAGCCGTCCCCATCGGCCTTCAGCACGCGCGCGGTCACCACTACGGGATTGAGACCGCCGACACCGCCGCCGGCGACGATGCGAATGGTCTCGTCCTCACCAAGGCGAACTGGCACGGTTTCCATAATGTGGCCCGCCTTCCCGAGCACACCCGAGACGCGCTTCACCGTCTCGTCAAAAGGCAAGGGAACAAGCAAGTCGACCTCATGGATGTTCTTCCTCATCAGCTTGGCCGCCACCCGGACCAAGCGACCACTAGCTCCCCCAACCGCGCCGAGAGCAGCAAGCTCCTCAGCCAAGATCTGGTCTTCGCTCTGATCCACGGACTCCCACCCCCACCGACAGACCGCCGCTCCTACCGGGCGACCACATACTGTTCCGCTCGGCAGACCATGGTGACGTACGCCGATCGGCGGCCGGATGGTGATCGGCCGCTGGCCTCGCCCGAGCGCCCCGCTCGAGCACGCAGGCGTTTTGAATCGCGAGACACACAGTCTTGTTATATGAGAACCAGCTAGGGTTCAGATCGCCCGAGAAACTGCGAACGAGCGGGAGGCGCGCGATGCCCAAGACTGTCATTCATGTGTTCCATGACGATGATGACTCGCTTGCCACAGGGACGCGGGTGGCGCAGCGCATCCAGGAGATCGCCCCCGGGCATGGAAGCGAAGTCGAGGTCTTCTGCTTCGGGCCGGCTCAGCGCCGCCTGAGCGGCAAGGATGGCGGGGAGGCCGTCGCGACGTTCAACGGGCAGATCGACGAGCTGATCGCGGACGGTGTCGTTGTAGGGGCCTGTGCCAATGCTGCTCGCGTTGACGGGGTCACGGACGACCTCGCCAGGCGCGGGCTCAACCTTCGGGTGGCCCGGGACGAGTTCCTCCGCTTCACCCTCGAACAGGCCACCGTCATCAGCTTCTGACCTTGCCGCAGCGGCGGAGCCCGCAGCACGGATGGCTCGGCCAGGGACGCGGCAGCGCAGCGCGCCCGGCGCTACGACGCGGTGGGGTCCTGGAGGACGAACGTGGTCTTCGTACCGGCCGGCGGCTTGGCGCCCTGCCAGGTGAGCGACGCACGGGCGAAGTACGTGTCGCCGCTCTTCAGCGGCGAGCTGTTCACCACCGACAGCGTCACCTTCACCGGGTAGGTGTGTGCGTGCCCCGTCGCGCAGTCGGGGTCGCAGTCGTTCAGGAAGAACTCGCCCGTGGCCGTCGCGGTCGCGGAAGGCGTCGGGCCGTCGTCCGGGCTGCCCGTCAAGGTGTTGCGGCCCCAGTGGCTCCAGGTCAGGTTCTGGAGTCCGGCGGTGCTGTCGCTGCAGGCGAGGAGGATCGACTTCGGGCGGATCTCCAGCTTGGAGAGCGACTTGCCGCAGTCGATCACCCCGGGGACGGACTCGGAGACGGACCCTCCCGAGCCGGATGAGCCGCCGGAGCCCGCCGGCGACGAGCTCGGTGCGCTGGGAGGGCTGGACGACGGGGAGGGCGCCGGGGAGCTGGGCGAGGAGGCCGACGGGGAGGAGGAGGGGGTGGCTGAACCGGAAGCGTCGTTGTTTCCCGGGCCGCAGGCGGTGAGCGTCAGTCCGGCGGTGACGAGGGCGGCAACCGGCAGGATTCCGCGGCCAAGGGTCCTGAGGCTCATGAGACTTCCCTCTTTCCGTGTGGGGGTGGCGAGGCGGCGATATCACGCCTACCCGCTTCCGAACGATCGTGTCAGACGACTGGAGCCCAGGTCAGCCCCTGTTACGGGCCTGTGCCGGAACGTTGCGCGCCCCATGACAATCCACGCATACACGCGGACGCGGTACGCGATCGTCCGGCGGTTGTCGGTGGGGTGAGGCGTATCCACCGGGTGGGGATGCGCGTTGTCCGTAGGAGGTGGGAGTGACCATGAGCGAAGTGCTGCAACAGCAGGAGGACGGCTCCGCCGAGCCGGAGCCGGAGCCGGGGCTGTCGCCCGAGCAGAGCACGGGCATCGTGCGCGTGTTCGGACGGCAGCTCAAACGGTTGCGTCTGAGGGCGGGCATCGAGCGCCCGGAGTTCGCTTCACGCACGGGCTACTCGCCGTCGACCATCGCGTCCTACGAGCAGGGGCGCCGGATTCCGCCGCCCGAGTTCGTCGACGCGGCAGACGAGTTGCTCGACGGCGGTGGCGTGCTGTCCGAGATGAAGGACGAGTTGGCCCGCTCCCAGTACCCCGCGTTCTTCCGCGACGCGGCGCGGCTGGAGGCGGAGGCGGTCGAGTTGCACGTCTACGACACCCATGTCGTGAACGGCCTGTTGCAGACGGAGGAGTACGCACGGGCGGTCTTCACCATGCGACGCCCGGTTCTCGGCCAGGAGACGATCGAGCAGCGCGTGAACGCCCGGTTGCTCCGGCAGGACGTCTTCTCCCGCTGGCCCGCCCCGCTGATGAGCTTCGTCATCGAGGAGTCGGTCCTTCGGCGGCCCATCGGCGGCCGGGAAGTTGCGCGGGGCCAACTTGAACAGATCCTGCTCATCGGGCAGAAGCGCAACATCGAGATCCAGGTCATGCCCCTGGATCGGGAAGACCATGCCGGGCTCGCCGGGCCGTTCACGCTGATCGAAACGGCGAAGGGGCAGCGCATCGGCTACACCGAAGCGCAGAGGAGCAGCCAACTGTTCACGGAACGGGGTGCAGTTCGAGAGCTGGAGGCCCAGTATGGGATCATCCGGGCCCAGGCTCTCACTCCGCGGGAGTCAATGGCCTTCGTCGAGGCGTTGCTAGGAGAGTCATGAAGGACGCGGCGGAACTGGCGTGGTTCAAGAGCACCTACAGCAGCGGCGAAGGCGGCCAGTGCGTCGAGGTGGCCGACGCCGTGCACAGCGTCCACGTACGGGACTCCAAGGACACGAGCCGTCCCGGCCTCACCACCCGTGCCGACGCCTGGCGGGCGTTCGTCGGGTTCGCCGCCGCGCACGCCGGCTGAACGCCTGGACGGCGATGCCGTTGCGCACCGCCATGAGGTAGCGGGCGAGCCGCCCGGGGCCGAGCCGGCGGTGGCTGCTAATTTCGGCCACTGCCCGGCCGAGGAGGATGCGGTCGAGAACCTTCGGGACCGAGCCGACCACCTCATACGAAATCCGAGATTCCGCATTCCCTCCGATTCTCCGCGCGTGGATTTCTCGACACGACGGCGTTTTTCGGCCTTCGGCAGCGCCGACCTTTTTTGTGCATTCCCGACGCGCGTCAGCGACTGCGGGACGCCCGGCCCCGGAGCCACGCGGCGCGTGCCGCCGTGCCGGCGTGCCGGGATTGGCGCATTGCCGTTCTTGCGCCCGTCCCCTCGACGCGTTTCACCGAATTCTCGCCACCTGCGGCGCGCCCGGCGGGCGAAGAAGCGGGTTCGCGCCAGGCGCGCCGGCGGGACAACTCCGGCTCATTGCAAGCTCATTGACTTTTGTTGACCGTTCATCGTCAATGGTCAGGAAGATTTCCTTCTTCACGACCTCCGCACACATCACGCGGAGTTCGTGCACCTCAAGGGAGAGCATCTTGAACAGATCGCTCAAGCCGAGACCCCCCAGGAGACCCCTCGGGCAGCGGATTTCGGCCTTGTCGGCCGTACTGGGCGCCGCCGCACTCGTACTCGTCGGCGTGCAGGCACCCACCGCGCAAGCGGCCCGATCCACGACCGTTGACAACGTTATCGGAACCACCCATACCGCACCGACCGCGCCCGCAAAGGGTGCCGCCCAGGTGTCCGTGCACGGCAAGTCCTCCAAGGTGGAGCCTGCCTGCACCACTCAGCCGAAGCCCGGCTACGCGACCTGCTACGCCCTGCGCCGCACCGACGTCAGCCCCGTCAAAGGGCTGTTGAAGGGCGACGCCACGCCCAGCGGGTTCGGGGCGGCCGATCTCCAGTCCGCGTACGACCTGCCCGCGAACGGAGGCGCCGGCCAAACGGTCGCCGTCGTCGACGCGCAGGACGACCCGAACGCCGAGGCCGACCTCGCCGTCTACCGCGCGCAGTACGGCCTGCCGGCCTGCACCGCCGACGACGGCTGCTTCACCAAGGTCGACCAGCGCGGAGGCACCGACTACCCGGCGCCGGACTCCGGCTGGGCCGGGGAGATATCCCTCGACCTGGACATGGTCTCCGCCGCCGCGCCCAACGCGCACATCCTCCTCGTCGAGGCCGACAGCGCGTCCTTCGAGGACCTGGGCTCGGCCGTGGACGAGGCCGTGGCGCTGGGAGCCAAGTACGTCTCCAACTCGTACGGCACGAGCTACACCGCTTCCGGCGGCGGTGAGGACCCGAGCGAGGCCACCGCGTACGACCCGTACTACAACCACCCGGGCGTGGCGGTCGTCGCGTCATCGGGCGACGACGCGTACGGCGTGGCGTACCCCGCCGCGTCGCCCTACGTCACGTCGGTCGGCGGCACCGCGCTGAGCCGGGACGGTGGCACGGACCGCGGCTGGGCCGAGTCGGTGTGGCACAACAGCTACGGCGGCCCCGGCTCGGGCTGCTCGGCCTACGAGGCGAAGCCCGCCTTCCAGACGGACACCGGCTGCGACAAGCGCGCCGTGACGGACGTCTCGGCGGTCGCCGACCCGGTCACCGGTGTGTCGGTGTACGTCACGTACGGCGGCTCCGGCTGGGCCGTGTACGGCGGCACGAGCGCGTCCTCGCCGCTGATCGCGGGCGTGTACGCAGCGGCGGGCTCGCCCGCGGCCAGCACGTACCCCAACTCCTATCCCTACGCGGCCGCCGACGGGACGCTGAACGACGTCACCAGCGGTAGCAACGGCACGTGCAGTCCGGCCTATCTGTGCACCGCGGCCACGGGCTACGACGGCCCGACGGGTCTCGGCACCCCGCACGGTGTCGCCGCCTTCACCGAAGGTGCGCACGGCAGCCTGTCGGGCGCCGTGACGGACGGCGCCACCGGCAAGGCGGTGTCCGGAGCGACCGTGACCGCGACGGCCGGCGACACCAGCGTCCGGGCGAAGACCGCCGCCGACGGGACGTACTCCCTGACCCTGACGCCGGGCTCCTACAGTCTCTCCGTCGACGCCTTCGGCTATGCCACCGCCTCCACACCGGCCGTGAAGGTCGACGACGGGGCCGCCGTCACCAAGGACGTCGCCCTCACCGCCGTCGCGCGCGAGACCGTGTCCGGCAGGGTGACGGACGGGTCCGGGCACGGCTGGCCGCTGTACGCGCGTGTCAGTGTGGGCGACGACGCGTCGGTGTGGACCGACCCGGCGACCGGCGCGTACGCGCTTCCGCTGCCGTCGGACCACGACTACACGCTCACCGTGACGAGCGCCTACCCGGGCTACCGGCCCGCCACCAAGAAGGTCACCGTCAAGGACGCGGACGTCTCCGCCAGTGTCTCCGTTCCGGTCGACCCGTTCGCGAGCCGGACGCCCGGCTACACCTTCAAGGACGAAGGCACCACGGAGCCCTTCGACTCCACCACCACAGCTCCGGAAGGCTGGAGCGTGGTCAACGCATCCGACACCGAGGGTGGTTGGGAGTTCGACGACCCGGGCGGCCGGGGCAACAAGACGGGTGGCGACGGCGCGTTCGCGATCGTGGACAGCGACCACCTCGGCAGCTCGTCCACCCAGGACACCTCCCTGGTCAGTCCGGTCTATGACCTGAGTGGCGCCGAGGCCCCCGAGATGTCGTTCCGTACCGACTACAAGTCGTACTCCGGCCAGCAGGCGACCGTCGAAGCCACTTCGGACGGCGGCAAGACCTGGACGGCGGTGTGGACCGCACCGGCGCAGGACGTCGCGGGTCCGCAGCAGGTGACGGTCCCGCTCGGAGACTTCGCCGGCAAGTCGTCGGTCCGGCTGCGCTTCCACTACACCGGCCACTTCGCCTGGTGGTGGCAGGTCGACGACGTCATGGTGGGGCAGCGGATCGCCCAGCTGCGGCCCGGCGGCCTCGTCGAGGGCGTCGTCACGGACGCCAACACCAAGGACGGTCTCGTCGCCGCGAACGTCAGCGGCGCCGACGGTTCACCGGTCGAGGCGGCCACGGCGGCCACGCTGGACGACCCGAACCTGCCGGACGGCTTCTACTGGTCGTTCGCCAAGGCCGGCAAGCAGCCGCTGACCGGCTCGAAGCACGGGTACGCCGACCTCACCAAGCAGGTGACCGTCGCGGCCGACTCGGCCGCCAAGGCCAACTTCTCGCTCAAGGCGGGACGGCTCAAGGTCACCCCGGACAAGATCGGCGCCTCGGTGAAGTGGGGCGGCTCCAAGACGAAGCGACTGACCGTCGAGAACACCGGATCCGAGCCGGCGACCCTCGACATCGCCGAGGGTTCCGGCACCGTCACACCGGCAGGCCACGGCGCGCCGCTGCAGAGGGTCAAGGGCGACTTCTCGCCGCTGTCGGCCGCGGCCCACCATTCAAGGAAGGCCACGCCGAGCCTGACCGGTCCGTCCGCCGACGCCTGGCAGAGCGCGGGCGATCTGCCGACGAACCTCCAGGACCTGGCCGCCGACACGCACGACGGCAAGGTCTACGCGGCCTTCGGCTTCGACGGCGCCGCCGACGTCAAGACGCTCCACAGCTACGACCCGGACACGGGCGCGTGGACGCAGGGTGCCTCGGCGAGCGACACCCGCGAGTCGCCTGCCCACGGCTTCGTCGGCGGCAAGTGGTACATCGCCGGCGGCTGGGGCGCAAGCGGCGACCCCGACGGCAAGCTGGAGATCTACGACCCCGCGACCGACGCCTGGACGACCGGCTCCGACGAGCCGTCCCCGCTGGCCGGATCCGGCTCCGCGGTCCTCGACGGCAAGCTGTACGCCGTCGGCGGCTGCACCGCGTCCGCCTGCGGGTCGACCGCGGTGAACGTGTACGACCCGGCTGCCGACTCCTGGTCGACCGCCGCGCCCTACCCGGTACCGGTCTCCTGGGAGGCGTGCGGAGCCGTCAAGGGTGAGCTGTACTGCGCCGGCGGCAACTCCGACGCGGGCGGCGCCCTGGTCTCCGCCTACGTCTACGACCCGGCGGCCGACTCCTGGAGCGCGCTGCCCGACCTGCCCGCCGCGCTCTGGGCCTCGTCGTACACGGCGGCCAACGGCCAACTGCTGGTGACCGCGGGGGTCGAGGGGACCGCCCTGACCAACAAGGCGTTCGCCTACGACCCGGCGGCCGGTGCCTGGTCCGCCCTGCCCAACGCCAACCAGGCGAGCTACCGAGGCGGTGGCGCGTCCGGCTTCTACAAGGTCGGGGGCGCTGTGGGCAACGGTCAGCCGATCAGAACCGTCGAACTGCTCCCCGGCTACGACCAGCAGGGCGGCGGCGACGTCAGCTGGCTGTCCGAGGGCAAGGAGCACGTCACACTCAAGCCCGGTGGCACGGCCACGGTGGCCGTCACACTGGACGCCTCCATCCCGGACATCACCCAGCCCGGGGCCTACGGCGCCGAGCTGCTGCTGTCCTCGGACACGCCCTACGCCCTGCCGAGCGTCCCGGTGACCCTCACGGTGGCACCGCCCAGGACCTGGGGCAAGATCACCGGCAAGGTCCTCGGCTCCGACGGCAAGGGCGGCACCGCCGCGCTGGCAGGCGCCACGGTCCAGATCGACTCGTGGGCCACCCACTACACGCTCAAGACCGGCGCCGACGGCACGTACCAGCTCTGGCTCGACACCCGTAACAACCCGCTCACCCTGATCGTCGCGAAGGACGGCTACCAGCCGACGACCTCCAGGGCGAGGCTCAAGAAGGGACGGACGGTGACGGTGAACTACACGCTCGACAAGGCGTAACGCCTGCCGCTCGCGATGCCGTTGCGGTACTGACTGATGCGTCAGTCAGTACCGCAATCGCGCGTCTGGCAGGTATTACGAGGAGGTGCGATTGCGTTTTCCTCAACGTGGCCCTACGGTGGCTCACCATGCAGCAGCACGAGGAAGTGGCGCAGCGCGTGCGCGAGGTGATCGGCGCGGCCCGTTGCAGCCAGCGGGAGTTCGCGCGGCGCATCGTGATGGACCCGTCGAAACTGTCCCGGTCGCTCCGTGGCACCCGCCGGTTCACCGTCGCGGAGCTCGCGCGCATCGCGGACGCGGGCAGCGTGGACGCGGGCTGGCTGCTCGGCTCGGGGGCGGACGGGCACCCGGCGGCGGCTGCGGAACACACCACCCCTTCCGCCACCCCGGCCGTCCCTGCCGCACCGCGTGGCGCCGGGCCCGAGGGCGGGCGCCCGTTGCAGATCGTCCGGGAGACGGTGCGGCTCATCGCCCGGCACGGCTTCCATGCCGTACGGGTCTCCGACATCGCCGACGCCTGCGGGACGAGCACGGCCGCCATCCACTACCACTTCCCCGGCCGCGCCGAGTTGCTGGAAGCCGCCGTGCGCTGGTGCATGGACGAGGACACCGCCCGCCGATCCGCCCGCATCGCCGAGGCGGACAGCGCGGCCGACGAGCTTCGCCAGCTCATCGAGTTGCAGACGCCGACGACCCCGCGCCGGCGGGAGCAGTGGACGGTCTGGCTCGACCTGTGGGCGGAGGCCGCGCGCTCCACGGCCATCGGCCGGCTGCACGTGGAGTACTACCGGCAGTGGCGGACGACCGTCGCCGACGTGCTCGCACGGGGCATCGCGCAGGGCGTCTTCCGGGACGTCGACCCGGAGTTCAGCGCCCTGCGGCTGACCGCGATGATCGACGGCCTGGCCGCCCAGGTGCTGGCCTCGCCGACCGGCGAAGGACCCGGCGCCCCGGACGGCGGCGGCACCAGCGCCGACGACATGCACACCGCGCTTCTCGCCTACGTCGACACCGAGTTGAGCGCGTAGTACGCAGCAAGCAGTACGCAGCGCGCAGTAGGCAGCGCCTCGCGCGCATCCGAAACCCCAACCGCACGAGCGGAGGATCCCCCATGCCCATGAACGACTCGGTCATCATCACCTGCGCCCTCACCGGCGCTGGGGACACCGTGGGCCGCAGCCCGCACGTCCCCATCACACCCGAGCAGATCGCCCGTTCCGCGACGGAGGCCGCCGAGGCGGGCGCGGCCGTGGTGCACATCCACGTACGCGATCCCGGGACCGGGGCGCCCTCCCGCGACCCCCGCCTCTACCGCGAGGTGGTCGAGCGGGTGAAGGAGACCGGCACGGACGTCGTCATCAACCTGACCGCCGGAATGGGCGGCGACCTCGTCATCGACCCCGAGAAGCCGCTGACCCACCTGCCCGGGACGGATCTCGTCGGCGGCATCGAACGGCTGCCACACGTCGAGGAGTTGCTGCCCGATATCTGCACCCTCGACTGCGGGTCGCTGAACTTCGGCGACGGCAGCAACCTCTACGTCTCCACCCCGGACATGCTCCGCACGGGCGCCAAGCGCATCCAGGAGCTGGGCGTACGCCCTGAGCTGGAGATCTTCGACACCGGACAGCTCTGGTTCGCCAAGCAGCTGCTGGCCGAGGGGCTGCTGGACGATCCGACGGTCTTCCAGCTCTGCATGGGCATCCCGTGGGGCGCGCCCGCCGAGCCCGGCGTGCTGAAGTCGATGGTCGACATCCTGCCGCAGGGCGCGCAGTGGGCGAGCTTCGCGCTGGGCCGCATGCAGATGCCGTGGGTCGCCCAGTCCATCCTGCTCGGCGGCAACGTACGGGTGGGGCTTGAGGACAACCTCTACCTCAGCAAGGGCGTCAAGGCGACCAACGGGCAGCTCGTCGAACGTGCCGTGCGGATCACCGAGTTGCTGGGCGCACGGGTGGCGACGCCCGACGAGGCCAGGCAGCGGCTCGGGCTCAAGCCCCGGTCGTGACTCCCCCGATCCCGTCCCCCCCTCTCCCCCATCGCACGACGCGCCAAGGACCCCACCATGACCGAACCGCACATCCCGCTGCCACCCCCGCCCGAGGAAGTACGCCATGTCGCCTGTGTCGGCGCCGGTGTGATCGGTGGCGGCTGGGTGGCCCACTTCCTCGCCCGCGGCTACTCCGTCACCGCCTGGGATCCCGCCCCGGACGCCGAGGAGAAGCTGCGCCGCCTGGTCGACGCCGCCTGGCCCGCCCTGACCCAGCTCGGCCTCGCAGAAGGCGCCTCCACCGAGCGGCTGACCGTGGCGTCCACGCTCGAAGAGGCCGTCGCAGGCGCCCAGTTCGTGCAGGAGAGCGCGCCGGAGAAGCTCGAGCTCAAGCGCGAGCTGCTGGCCCGTATCGACGCCGCCGCTCCCGCGGAGGCCGTGATCGCCTCGTCGACCTCGGGCTACCCGATGACCGACATGCAGACGCGGGCCGCCAACCCGGGACGGCTGCTCGTCGGGCACCCGTTCAATCCGCCCTACCTGATACCGCTCGTCGAGGTCGTCGGCGGGGAGCGCACGGACAGAGCGGCCGTGGAGTGGGCCTCCCGCTTCTACGAGGCCGCCGGGAAGTCCGTCATCACCATGGACCGCGAGCTGCCCGGCTTCATCGCCAACCGCCTCCAGGAAGCACTGTGGCGCGAGGCGCTGCACATGGTGAACAACGGCGAGGCGACGGTACGGGACATCGACGCGTCCATCACCGAAGGCCCCGGCCTGCGCTGGGCGTTCATGGGCCCGTGCCTCACCTTCGCGCTCGCGGGCGGCGAGGGCGGCATGGGGCACATGCTCGACCACTTCGGCCCCTCGCTGAAGTCGCCGTGGACCCGTCTGGAGGCGCCGGAGCTGGACTCCGCGCTGCGTACGGCGATGGTCGAGGGCTGCGACGAGGCCGCGGACGGGCGCACCATCGCGCAGCTCGTCGCGGAACGGGACCAGGGCGTCATCGACGTGCTGCGCGCGACGGGCCGGCTGAGCGGTGCGGGATCCGTGGCCGCCCGCGAGCGGAGTGGTGACGCATGACCGAGCGCCTGCCGCTGTTCCGCGCCACCGTCAGGCCCGAGTGGATCGACTACAACGGGCACATGAGCGAGGCGTTCTACGTCCTCGCCTTCGGGCACGCGACGGACGCGATGATGATCGAGACGGGCCTTGGGCCCGGCTACCGGGAGCAGAGCAACTGCTCGCTCTACACCGCCGAGGCCCACGTGCGTTATCTGCGTGAGGTCGCGGAGGGCAGCCAACTGGCCATCCGCACCCGGGTGCTTGGCGTCGACGCCAAGAAGGTGCGGTTCGCGCACGAGATGCGCGTGCGGCCCGCCGACGGCAGCGGCGCCGACGCCGGGGACGGTGCGCCCGTCGCCACCATCGAGCTGCTCGGCATCCATGTGGACCAGGAAGCGGGCCACGCCGCCCCGCTCCCCGACGCCGTACGCGAGAGGTTCGACGCGCTCACCGAGGCGCCGCCGGAGTGGGCGGGCCGCGCCATCGGGCCCGTACCGAGGGCACAGGACGAGGCACACCCCCAGTAAGCGGCCTGCGTGCAGGGGAACGGGCCGGGGCCCCGAGCAGGGCCCCGGCCCGTTGTCACGCCCCGCCCAGCACCCTGGCGGTGAACGCCGCGAGTCCGGCCCGCAGTTCCTCGCGCGTGGCGCCTTCCTGGCCCGCCAGGTGCTCGACGAGGTCGGCCCGGGTGGCGGCGAGCAGCACGTGCGCGGCGAAGCCGGCGTCCGCGCCGCCGTCCGCGAAGCCGGGGACGCCTTCCAGCACCGTACGCAGCAGCGTGTGCCACTGCTCGTAGTGCCCGGCCTGGTAGGGGCTGCCACTCCCTGCGCCCTCAAGGGCCAGCGCGAGTTGCCGGTTGTCGAGCTTGAAGCACAGCAGGGCGTCCAGCACGGCAGGCAGCCGCTGGAGCGGCGGAGTGTCCGGCCCGAGGGGCGGTGGGCCCGTCTCGACCGCCTTTCCGAACGGTTCGAGGCGTGCCTGGTACAGCGCGCGGATCAGGCCGACGCGGTCGCCGAAGGCCCGGAACAAGGTGCCCTTTCCCACGCCCGCGGCCGCCGCGATGTCCGCCATCGTGACCTCTTCGGCACCTTCGCGGCTCGCGAAGAGGTCGTCGGCCGCCGCGAGGACGGCCGCCCGGTTGCGGGCCGCGTCCTTGCGGGGTTTGCGCTCGGCCATGCGTCTCCTCCGGTCTGTCGTGCGCCGCTTCACCGCTTGCGAAGCGGACCCCGGGTCCGTATTGTAGAAACCGGACCACCGGTCCGCATCTGCGTTCCGCATCGTATCGAAAAGGAGCGAGCCCCGTGCCCGCACACACCTCACCGGCGGATCTCTACCGCCACGGCCTGCGGCTGCTGCTGGCCAAGGACATGGACGGCTTTGCCGGCCTCTGGGCCGAGGACGGCACCATGGAGTTCCCCTTCGCGCCCCCTGGCTGGCCTAGGCTGCTGGAGGGACGGGAGGCGGTGGCCGCCTACATGAGTGGCTATCCCGACCACATCGACCTGCACGATTTCCCCGACGTGCGGATCCACGAGACCACCGACCCGGCGACGAGCGTGGTCGAGATGCGCGGCGCCGGCCGCCTTGTACGGACCGGCGACCCGTTCGACATGCGCTACATCGCCGTCGTGACCGTCGCGGATGGCCACATCACCTCGTACCGCGACTACTGGAACCCCCTCGCCGTTCAGGAGCCCGGCGCCGACTTCGTCGGGAGCGCGCGATGACGGCGACTCCCACCGCCGCCACTCTCGTGATCGGCGCCACCGGAACCACGGGCAGCCGCGTCGCCGCCCGGCTCACCGCCGCAGGTCACCGCGTCAAGGCCGCCAGCAGGGGTGCGGGCCCCGGCACGGGCGTTGAGGCGGAGGCGGAGGCGGTCCGCTTCGACTGGTACGACCCGGCGACGCACGCCGCCGCGCTCGACGGCGTCGACCGCGTCCATCTCACGCCGCCCGTGGGCGACTTCGACCCGGCGCAGGTGATGCTGCCCTTCCTGCGGCGTGCGCGCGACACGGGGGTACGCCGCGCGGTGCTCCTCAGCAGCTCCGCGGTGGCGAGCGGCGGCCCCGCCGTGGGGGCCGTGCACGAGGCCCTGCCGGGGCTGTTCGACGAGTGGGCGGTTTTGCGGCCGTCCTGGTTCATGCAGAACTTCACCGGGAGCCACGTGCACGCGCGCGGCATCCGGGAGCACGGCACCATCACCACTGCCACCGGCGCCGGGCGCGTCGCGTTCGTCGACGCCGACGACATCGCCGCCGTTGCCGTACAGGCTCTGACCGCCGATCGCGCTCTCAACACCGACCTGGTGCTCACGGGGCCGCGGGCCCTCAGCCATGACGACATCGCCGCGATCATGACGGAGGCCACGGGCCGCCGCGTGGTGCACCGCCATGTGACCCACGAGCAGTTGCGGGAGCGCCTCGCGGCGGAGGTCCCGCGGGATTTCGCCGCGATGCTGGCGGACATGGAGCGCTCCATCGCCGAGGGCGCAGAGGACCGCACCAGCGACGCCGTGGAGCGCGTCACCGGCCGGCCCCCGCACTCCTTCCGCACCGTGGTGGAGCGTGAGTGGGACAGGCAGCAGGGCAGGACGGGCACGCCCTCCTCATGACGCAGGCTGGGCCCGCTCCCCCCGGAGCGGGCCCAGCGTCGTGGGCGGTGCGGCGCGGCTACTTGGCCGCGGCCAGTGCCGCGTCGATCCCGGACTTCGGAGAGCCGAGGCCGGTCACCGTGTCGTAGCCGGTGCCGGCCGTGCACTCGCTGCCGCAGGCGCCGTTCGAGCCCGCGGTGACGTCGCTCAGCGCGTCACCCAGGCCGTACACGGCGGCGTGGGCGGTGTCCCCACCCGCGCCCGCGGCGGCCAGCGGCTTCTCGCCCGCCGCGGCGCGCAGTTGGTCGGCGGCGGTGACGATGCCCGCCCAGATCGGCGACGAGAGGCTGGTGCCGCCGACCTCCAGCCACTGCGCGGTACCCGTGGCCGACGTGTAGACCGCGACTCCGGTCCGCGGGTCGGCGACGAAGGACACGTCAGGGGTGGCGCGGTAGGCGCTGGACTGCACGCCGTCCTGGTAGGCGGGGCGCCTCTCGAAATAGCTCAGGCCGCCGCCGGTCGAGCTCCACGCCGTCTCGCTCTGGGTGGAGCCGTCGTCGCCCAGCACGAGGTGCGTGCCGCCGATGGCCAGCGCGTACGGGTTCGTGCTCGAGTAGCCGGCCGGGTAGCCGGCGTCGCCGGTGGACTGGGTGCACACCGACTGCCGCAGCTTGCAGTGGCCGTCGTAGAAGGACTCCTCGGAGAACTCCGGCATGCCCCAACTGGCGTTGACTGCGGCGGGGTGGTAGGACGCCGCCGTGTCGACGGCCCGGTTGAGGGCCGCGGCCGAGGCGTCCGCCGCCTCCACCAGGACGATCTTCGCCTTGGGCGCCACCGAGTGGGCCCACTCGATGTCGAGCGCGGCCTCCTCGTTCCAGTTGGCGTTCGCCTGCGGCTTGGCACCTTCGGCGTACACCTGCTCGAAGTCGAAGCAGTCGGTGCCCTTGGCGACGCTGTCGCACGTCTGCGGCAGCCCGAAGTGCCCGGCGAAGTGGTTGAGGTCGGCCTTGGCGCCGGGGTAGTCGTACGCCACCGTGATCGCGGTGGTCTGGCCCGTGCCGTCACCGGTGAGCCCGAGGCGGGCGCGTATCTGCTGCGGTGTGTAACCCGCGGTCGTCTCCGTGTCGTTCGCGCCCTCGGCCTTCAGGGAGCGCTGGACGTGCATCGGGGCGACGGCGTTGCCGATGGGCAGGGTCCTGACCTCGACCGTCTGCGCGGCGGCCGGAGCCGTGGGCGCGGTCTGGGTGGTCTTGGCGGTCTCGGTGGTCCCGGTGGTCTTCCGTGCGGCCGTTCCCGCCGTGTCCTGCCCTGTCACCTTCTCGACGCTGATGCCGTGCTGGTAGCTGTCGACCGCGAAGGAGTCGGCGCCGAAGCCGCCGACCTGCTGGTTGAGGTCGTAGGCCGACCAGTCGCGCTGGAGCGCGATCAGGTCCGTCCCCTTGCCCTTGCCAAGGCCGGCGGGCGTGACCGAGCCGGCGAACAGGGCGAACTGCTCGCTGTCGGCGGAGGTGTACTGCGAGTCGTCCTTCGGGAACGGCAGAACGTAGGCGCCCACTCCGCCGCCCCACCCGGCGGCGAACACCTCCTTGCCGCCGGTGGTGGTGGCGAACACGGCCTGGAACACGTTGGCCATGGTGCGCACCTTGAACCGCGCCCCACCGTCGGCCGGGTAGACCGTCATGAGGTTGGTGTGCAGTTCGACCAGCCCGTACGACGGGGAGGCCGCGAAGCCCTGGAACGTCGGGGAGCCAGTGGAGTCGTCGCTGGAGAGCACCTTGCCCGTGGCTCCGTCGACGATCTGGACGAGATGGGCGCCGGTGGACAGCGCGTCACCGCCGAACGCGAACGCGATGCCGTGACCGTCCGCGCCCGGTATGTACGGGCTGGCGAACACGCCGGACTGCTGCTCGATCCAGGCCGCGGCGGCCGACTTCGGCTGCTCGCTCCACAGCTCCTTGCCGTTCGTGGCGTCGAGTGCGACGGCCGTGGGCGCCGGGTCGGTCGTACCGGTGCCGATCGCGCTGCGCGCGCCGCCGTACTCCAGGTAGAGGCGGCCGTCGGCGTCCGTGGCGGGCACGGAGTAGCGGACGTCCTTGCCCGAGGTGCCGGCCGGCCGGTAGCTCCAGACCTTGGCGCCGTCGGAGGTGTAGGCGGTGAGCGTGCTGCCGGAGGCGACGACGGAGCCGCGTGCGACGGCCACGCCGGGCTGGAACGTGCCGGTGTCCACCTGGCCGGTGATCTTCCCGTCGCCGGGGCGCAGGACGGCGAAACCGTGCGACGTGGCGGCCACGACGCGCTGCGCGGTGTGGCCCGCGCTGTCCTTCAGCTTGCCGATGCGCAGTTGGCGCACCGAGGCGTCGACGGCGCTCTTCCACAGGATGCGCGGCTGGGTGGCCTTGAGGGTGCGGCCGTCGAGGGCGAACACACCGTGGCTCTCGCCGCCGACGACGAGGTCCTTGACGCCGTCGCCGTTGACGTCGGTGGCGACCGCGGCGTACGTGTCGGCCAGCAGCGGAAGCGCGGTGGCCTTGCCGTTGGCCGGGTTGGTGCGGTAGGCGGTCAGGTCGTAGCCGACGGTCAGCAGGCCGCCGTGGTAGGGCGTCACCTGGTTGGCGACGACGCTGCCGTCCTTGTGCCAGGCCGTGCGGCCGTTGCGTGCGTCGAACGCGATGAGCCGGCTGTGTGCCGGCGCCTCGGGCCGCTTGCTCGTCTCCGGGCCCGCGTCGGCGACGGCGGCGTAGACGCTGCCGTGGCCCCTGCTGTCGTAGGTGAGCGACTGCGTCGGCGCGTTGGCGCCTCCGATGGTGCTCGACGTCTGGTGCGTCCAGGTGGTTTTCCCGTGCTTGTCCAGCGCCGAGACGGAGCTCTGCCCGTCGGTCAGGTCGGCGTTGATGCCGAGTTCGGCGACGGCGTAGCGCGGCTGCTTGCCGTGTGCGCCGGTGTTGACGGCGAGCGCCTCGGGGATGACGCCGGAGCGGTGGGTGATGACCGATCGCTTGCCCGACGTGATGCCCACGGTGGTCAGGTCCCAGCCCACCGCGTCGAGCGGGTCGTTCTGCTCGGCGACGAGGATGCGGTCGGAGCCCGGGTCGCGCTTGACGATGCGCGGGTAGCCGGGGGTCTTGGTGTCGGAGACTGCGCGGCCCGTGCCGGTGTCGACGACGACCACGTGGCCGTCGGCGGGCCTGGGGTTGCCGAGGCCCATCGGGGTGTCGGTCCAGCCGGCGGTGACGAGGCCGTCGCCCGCGGGTTCGACGTCGCTCCACAGCGCCCAGGGCGCCTTGGTGCTGTAGGTCCATGCCTTCTTGCCGGCCAGCTTGGACTTGGCCGCGGCGTGGAAGCTGTACGCGATGAGGGAGCTGCGGCTGTCGCCCTGCTCGGCGACCGGGTCGTTGCCCCAGTCGGGTCCCGTGGCGTCGGCGGCGATGAGCTTGCCGTCCTCGACGGTCAGCGAGCCGACGCTGCCTGGCAGCAGGGTGTGCCACAGCATCGCTCCGGTGCGGCCGTCCAGCAGGGACACGAAGGTGCCGTACTGGAGGTCGGAGCCGGGAGAGGTGAAGGACCGAGCGGGGGACTTGCCTACGTTGTAGGCGACGGCGATGTCGTCGACGCCGTCGTGGGTGAAGTCGGCCTGCGCGAAGGGGTGGGTGCCGAGCGAACTCGGCTCGTACGGATCGTAGCCCTGGTAGAGGACCGGCGAGAACTCCTCGGTTTGCCGGGCGTTTACGGGCTTGACCTGCCAGTCCTTGTAGAGGGAGTGGCTGGTGCGCTGCCAGACCGGCTTGCCGTTCGCGTCGTAGCGTGCGACCTCGCCGCCGCTGAAGACGCCCACCCAGTCGGAGGTGCCGTGCAGCGCGAGAGTGGAGGCCGCTCCCCTGGGCGTCTCCCAGCTGCTCTCCTCCTGGAAGCCGGTGGTGGAGCCGGAGTCAGCCGTGGTGCTGCGAGGGGCGGCCTTGGCGCCGTTAACGGTCCCCGACCCTTGGGACGGCGTGTCGTTGACGGCGCCGGCTCCCGAGGGCCCGCCGGAGGCGGCTCTGGCGGCGGCGACCAGGCCGGGGGTGCCGTCCGTGCGGGGCGTGTAGCGGTCGCTGAGCTTCTTCAGGGCGCCGGCGGTCAGGCGTACGGAGTGGTGGCCGGTGGCGGGGTCCGCGTGGGCGGCAGGGGCGCTGAGCAGCGCCACGGAGGTGGCGAGGGCCGCCACGAGTCCGGCCGGGCGTATGCCGGGACGCGTACCCGGGCGTATGCCGGGGCGTATGCCCGGGCGTTCGGGTTTCCTTCTGGATGACATCGGGGTTGATCACTCCTGCTGGGCTGGGCGGGTCGCCCGGGGACTTGGCGGGGCGCCGGAAACTCTTGCAGGGGCCATGCATGTTCGGCGAGGGATCACCGTGGCCGCTACCGGTCAATGACCGATCCTGGCCACGCGATAGCGTGGGCCCGGGCACACGGGAATCGCGGGAGGCAGGGTGCTTGAGCGTGCTTGAGCCGGTATGGCCCGAGACCGCGTCGGAGGACGCCTACCGGCTGCTCCTGCGGCGGCAGCGGCTGACCAGCAGGGAGCTGGCCGAGCGGCAGGCCACGTCCGTCGCGGCCGCGCGGCGCGTGCTCGACCGGCTCGTCGCCGCCGGCCTCGCCACCTCCGCCGGGCGTCCCGCCCGCTACACGGCCGTCGACCCGCGCCGCGGCCTGACCGCGCTGATCCGCGCGCGGCAGGCCGAACTCGACGGCGCCGCATCCTCCGTGGAGGCCTACGCGGCGGAGTACCACGAGCGCGCCATGCGGGGTGACCCCCACCAGCTGGTCGAGGTCATCGACGGGGCGGCGGCCGTCACGGCGCGCCTCGGCGAGCTGATGCTCGGCGCCGAACGCGAGGTGCTCGCCTTTGACTCGCCGCCCTACCTGGCCAGTTCGCCCAAGCCGTCCGATGTCGAGTACGAGGCGCTGGCGCGTGGTGTGACGATACGGGCGGTGTACGCGACGGAGGCGCTTGACGTGCCGGAGCGTGCCGCGTCCATCAAGGAGGCGGCGGCCATGGGCGAGCAGGTGCGGCTCGTGCCGAGGGTGCCGCTGAAGATGGTCATGGTGGACGGCAGGGCGGCCGTGCTCCCCCTCACCGCCAGCGATCTGGGCACGCGGGCCTCCGCCGTACTCGTCCGCCAGTCGCGCCTGCTCGACGCGCTCAGCGAGCTCTTCGAGGCGAAGTGGGAACAGGGGGTGCAGGCCTTCGGCGCCGCGCAGTCCACGGACACCGAGGGTCTCGCGAAGGAGGACCGGCTGCTGCTCTCGCTGCTGAACGCCGGGCTCAAGGACGAGGCGCTGGCGCGCCAACTCGGCGTGAGCGAGCGCACGTTGCGCCGCCGCACCGCCGACCTGGTGGCGCGCCTCGGCGCCACGAGCCGCTTTCAGGCCGGAGCACAGGCGGTACGGCGCGGCTGGCTGTGAGGCCGGGGCCCGGCCTGCGCGCGGGCCGTGCTCGACCGGTGTGCGAAACTGCCGTCAGCCGGTCGCGGACACGGGCCGTCGCAGTCGTCGAGAGGAGCGCAACGTGACGCACAGGGGCTTCCGCGCCGGGGACATCGACACCAGCAAACCGCACCCGGCCCGCATCTACGACTACCTGCTCGGCGGCAAGAACAACTACGAGCTCGACCGCGAGGCCGGCGACCAACTCGTCGACGCGGCACCGGAGGTGCGCGTCGGCGTGCAGGCCAATCGGGCCTTCCTGCGGCGCGCGGTCAGGTACGTGGTCGACAGCGGCATCCGCCAGATCCTCGACATCGGCACGGGACTTCCCACCTCACCCAACGTGCACGAGACGGCGCACGAGGTGTCACCCGACGTGCGGGTCGCGTACGTCGACAACGACCCGATCGTGAACACGTACGCCAACGCGCTGCTCAGCGACTCGGGCGCGACCGGCGTCGCGCTCGGCGACCTGCGTGAGCCCGCCGCCGTGCTGGACGATCCCGAGGTGCGCCGGCTCATCGACTTCGACCAGCCGGTGGGGCTGCTCCTCATCGCCGTGCTGCACTTCCTCACGGACGCGGAGGACCCGGCGGGCGTCGTCGCCACCCTGCGCGACGCGCTGCCCGCGGGCAGCTTCCTCGTCCTGTCGCACGCCACCGGCGACTTCGCCGACCGCAGCGAGGCTCAGGCCGTCTACACCCGCGCCACCGCCACGCTGAACCTGCGGCCGCACTCCGAGGTGGAGCGGTTCTTCGACGGCTTCGAGCTCGTGGAGCCGGGCCTGGTGCAGGTGCCGTTCTGGCGTCCGGACGCCACACCGCCGCAGGGCTCCGAGGAGATCGGCTTCTACGGCGGTGTGGCGCGCAAGACCCGCTGAGACGTGTGCGCATGCGGCGCGCACGACGTCAGCCGCGACCGGCGAGGCGTCAGCCGCGACCGGCGAGCCGTCAGCCGTCAGCCGTCAGCCGCGAGCAGTGCGCTCAGCGCCGATGCCTGCGTGCGCCAGTCCCTCGCGTTGGGATGGTCCGACGACGTCGCGCCCGACCACCGCTCGCCGAGCCTGCCCAGTGTGTCGCGGTCGGCGGACCAGATCGAGTCGGCCTGCTTCGTCGCGAAGGAGCGGTACGCACCGCCCGTGACGCCGTCGAGGTCCTGCAGGTAGCGCATGAACACGCCCTTGAACTGCTTGGCGTTGTCGTCGCAGTCGGAGGTGGCCGCGTCGCACCTGTCGGTCAGGATGCCGCCCGTCGTCAGCGCGGGTGAACCGATCGCCGCGTCGGCCAGCCGCCGGGCCTGGGCCAGCGCCGAGGCGTCGTGCGTGGCACGCCACACCTCCACCCCGGCGCCGATCGCGAGCCCCTGGTTGTAGGAGTAGACGGTCTGCCCGTTGTTCTGGCATGTGGAGGTGTTCAGGCCGTCGTTGACCAGCCCCGACGAGTTGATCAGCCCGCTGGACACGTACCACTTCCACGCCGTGGACGCCCGGCCGAGCCAGAGTGTGTCGCCGGGGATCCGGTTGTGCAGCTCGGCCGCGAGGCGCACGTAGAGGCCGTTGGTGACGGCGTTCTTGTACGTCTTCTCGCGGTCCCACCACACACCGCCACCGCAGGTGGAGTCCCAGTAGCCGTTCACGTAGGAGGCGATGGTCCGCGCCTCGTCCAGGTACTTGGCGTCGCCGGTGAGGTCGTACGCGTCGATCCAGGCGAGCGCCCACCACTCCGTGTCGTCCGTGGCGCGGCTGATGAAGTCGCCCTCGATCGGGTCGGAACTCCGGGCGCCCGCAGGGAAGCTGCCCTTGTTGATCTCGAAGCTGCGGTCGACGATCCACTCGTACGTGGTGTCGCCTGTCTGCCGCATGTAGTCGATGACCGTGGCGAGGGCGACCGCCGAGTTCCACCAGCTGGACTTCCAGTAGGCGGTCCCCGGGTCGTAGGACCACATCAGCGCGTCCGCCGCCGCCGCGGGGCGTGACGTGGCCGGCCTGGCCCACGCGGTGCAGCTGCCGTTCTGCCCGTCGACGGCACGGCCGCAGGCGCGGACCGCGCCCCCGTACAACCGGCCCAGCGGATCGGACGTGTTGATCTCGTCGGTGGTCCTCGACGTGGCGCCCGCGGGGACGCTCGTCCGTGACATCGAGGAGCCGTCGGGCCAGGTCGCGCCGGCGTCCCAGGACCGGTCGAGCCACACCTCGTCCCCCGCGGCCCCGCCCCGCAGGGTCGCCCACGCCATCCCCGCGTCGTCCATGTGCAGGGCGATGACGCGCCCCTTCAAGGTCGTCGCGGGCACCGGCTGGGTGTCGCCCGTGCCGGAGCCGGGGGCCGCGCCGTCGCAGCGGTCGGCGCACACGCCGAGGTGCGCCCAGTTCGTGCAGGCCACGCCCTGGGCGTCGCCGCAGGCGCGCAGCACGGCGCGCCGGTGGTTGGTGGGGTCGTAGAGGTTGTACATGAGCGTGCGGGTGCCGGTCCAGGTGGACGGGATGGACGCCTTGCCGAGCAGCCCGTCCCAGGTCTTCCCGCCGTCCCACGAACGGTCCAGCCACACGGAGTCGTTGAGCTTCCCGTCGTCGATGCTGGCCCAGGCCATGCCGTCGGGGTCGGACACGTGCAGCTCGATGCGGCGCCCGTTCTCCTCCTTGTTGGGGACGGGGAACGTCTCGGCCTGCGCCTGGGAGGGGTCGCGGGTGTCGCAGTAGAGGGCGCAGACCTGCGTCGCGGCGTGCGCGTGCTGGGCGGAGGAGAGGGCGAGGGACTGGAGGCAGGCGACGAGCAGGGCGAGCAGTGCGAGGGGCACGAACCGGGTTCTTGTCATGAGATCCCCCATCGTCCGCGGGCCGTTGGCGTCGACGTTGGCTTCGGCGTTGGCGCCCTTCGGCGTCCTCCCGGTATTGAGACACCGTTGTCATGTCCCGTCAAGACCGCCACCGCGCAGGCCTGGCCCGTGCTGCTTGCGTGGTCAACTATGCGCCGGGGCAAGGCATTTGCGCGGACCATTGACGCGCCTGCGCCCGCTGGCTACGTTGCCGAGAGCGCTCTCCACGTTGGGCACCTGACAACGTTGTCTCCCTTGCATGGAGCACCACTCACCCCCAGGAGAGAAATCCATGAATCCCCCTTCCGCGGGTGCGACTCGCCCGCGCCGCCGCAGATCGCTCCCCCGCCACCGGCGCCTCACCGGCTTCCTCGCGGCCGGCGCGGGCGCCGCGCTGATGTGCACGTTCGCGATACCGGCCCAGGCCGCGCCCGCGGCCGGGCACGCCGCCGGGCACGCCGCCGCGAAGCAGGCCGCCGCGCTCGTCACGTCACCCGCGTCCCTCGTGAACCCGTTCATCGGCACCTCGAACCAGGCCAACGACTTCCCCGGCGCCGATGTCCCGTTCGGCATGGTGCAGTGGAGTCCCGACACGCCGTCGCGGCCGCCCGGCGGCGGGTACGAGTACAACGACTCGTCGATCACCGGCTTCAGCCTGACCCACATCGCGGGGCCCGGCTGCGGGGCCGCCGGGGACGTGCCGGTGCTGCCGACCGTGGGCGCCGTGGACAACTCGGCGACGGACTCCTTCTCGCACAGCAACGAGTCGGCCTCGGCAGGCAGTTACAAGGTCGCGCTCGACAACAAGGTGACCACCGAGCTGACCGCCACCACCCGCAGCGGCATGGCGCGCTTCACCTTCCCGTCGACGAACCGGGCCAACCTCCTGTTCAAGCTCTCCGGCAGCCAGAACGGCGCGTCCTCGACGCAATTCAACGTGGTCTCCAGCACCGAGGTGAGCGGCCAGGTCACCAGCGGCCACTTCTGCGGCGCGGGCAACACGTACACCGTCTACTTCGACATGGTCTTCGACAAGCCGTTCACCGACCAGGGAACCGCCGCCGCGAAGTCCGCGGGGACCCTGCGCCCCGAGTCCACGAAGCGCGCGTCCAAGAACGCGCCGGAGAAGGCGAACCGGCCGACGCTCCACGGCACGATGCCGAAGGCCCACAACTCGGCGGCGGCCGAGTCCGCGTCGCCCGACGCCGCGGCGTCCAGCGCACACGTCACCTTCGACACCAGCTCGGACCCGGTCGTCCAGGCCAAGGTCGGCGTCTCCTACGTCTCCGTCGCGAACGCGGTCGCCAACCGCACCGTGGAGAACCCCGGCTGGAACTTCGACGGCACCCGCGCCGCCGCCCAGAGCGCCTGGAACTCCGCGCTCGGCAAGGTGAAGATCGCCGGCGGGACCGACGACCAGCAGAAGATCTTCTACACCGCGCTCTACCACTCGCTGCTGCACCCCAACGTCATCAGCGACACCAACGGGCAGTACTACGGCTTCGACGGCAGGACCCACACCGTCGACTCCGGCCACAGCGCGGCGTACGCCAACTACTCGGGCTGGGACATCTACCGCTCCCAGGCGCAGCTGGAGGCGCTGGTCGATCCGCAGGCCGCGTCCGACACCGCGCAGTCGATGGTCGACGACTACGCGCAGACGGGCATCTTCCCCAAGTGGTCGGAGGACAACGGCGAGTCGTACGTGATGGTGGGTGACCCGGCCGCCGCGATCATCGCCGACTACCACGCGTTCGGCGCGACGGACTTCGACACCAAGGCCGCCCTGTCCGACCTGGTCAAGCAGGCGAGCACCGCCAACAACGACCGGCCGGGGCTGAACTACCTGAACGCGCCGGGCTACGAGCCGCACGACGGCAGCTACGGCTGCTGCAACTTTTACGGCCCCGTCGCCACGACGCTGGAGTACAACACGGCCGACTTCGCCCTGTCGGCGTTCGCCGGCGCGCTCGGCGACACCGCGAACCAGCACACGTACGCGAACCGCGCCCAGGACTGGCGTGGCACCCTCGACCCGTCGTCCGGCTTCGTCGAGCCGCGCGACGCCGACGGCACGTGGGTGAACGGCTTCGACCCGACCAGCGGCACCGACATGGTCGAGGCCGACTCATGGATCTACACCGGCATGGTGCCGTTCGACGTGGCCGGGCTCGCCACCGCCAAGGGCGGCGACACGGCGATGAACCACTACCTCGACAGCGTGCTGCGCAGCTACACGGGAGCCAACGGCTACGCGTGGGTCGGCAACGAGCCCAGCATCGAGCTGCCGTGGGAGTACGACTACACCGGTGAGCCGTACAAGACGCAGTCGACGGTTCGGTCGGTCCAGGACCAGATCTGGGCCAACAGCCCGAGCGGTCTCGCCGACGGCAACGACGACCTGGGCGCGATGAGCGCCTGGTACGTGTGGTCGGCGCTCGGGATGTTCCCGATGACGCCCGGCACGTCCGACCTCGCTCTCGGCTCGCCGGTGTTCACGCAGGCCGTCGTCACGCTGCCCTCGGGCAAGACCCTGACGATCAACGGCAACGGCGCGGCGGACAACGCCCCTTACGTGCAGTCGGCGACGTTCAACGGGTCCGCGTGGAACAACGCCTACGCGCCGGCCACCGCGATCACCGACGGCGGCACCCTCAGCTACACCCTGTCCACCAGTGCCAATACCGCCTGGGCGGCGGGCTCGGCCGCCGCTCCGCCGTCGTACGGCGGCGACGTCGCCGCACCCGTGAAGCCGCGGGTCGGGGCCATCGAGTCGGCCGGCGGCCAGTGCGTCGACGACGCCAACTCGTCGACGTCCGACGGCTCGGCGATCCAGATCTGGGGCTGCGACAACACGGCGGCACAGGACTGGGTGATCGCGACCGACGGCACCCTGCGCACCCTGGGCAAGTGCCTCGACGTCACGGGCTCCGGGACGACGAGCGGCACCAAGGTCCAGCTGTACGGATGCAACGGCTCGGGCGCCCAGCAGTGGCAGACGGGGGCGAACGGCTCACTGGTCAACCCCGAGTCCGGGCTGTGCCTCGACGATCCCAGCGGCTCCACGACCGAGGGCACCAGGCTCCAGATCTACACGTGCAACGGCAGCGGCGCGCAGAACTGGACCCTGCCCGCCGCCCCTGCCGCCCGTACGGGCGCGGTCACCGCCGGGGTGGGCTCGAACCTGTGCCTGGACGACAAGTCGGCGGGCACCGCCAACGGCACCCCCGTGCAGATCTACACCTGCAACGGCAGCGGCGCGCAGGACTGGACCGTCGGCGCGGACGGCACGCTGCGGGTCGTGGGCGGCTGCCTCGACGTGTCGAACAGCGGCACGTCCAACGGCACACCGGTGGAGTTGTGGAACTGCAACGGCACCGGCGCACAGCAGTGGCGGGCCACGACGAGCGGCCAATTGATCAACACGCACTCGGGGTTGTGCCTCGACGACCCGAACTCGTCGACCGCCAACAGCACGCAGCTGCAGATCTACACCTGCAACAACAGCGCCGCACAGAAGTGGACGCTGCCGGCCTGACCGGCCGCCACGCCACCCCGGATGCCCGCCGGCCGCACCACGGCCGGCGGGCATCCGCCTGCGCGGCCCCGCTTCCGACCGAATCTCTGTCGGGTTCCCGACGTTGTCGGATCTCTCCGCTGTGGTGCCCCGTGCGACGGGCCTAGGGTGCCGTCCGCCCACCGCCGATGGGGCCGGTCCGGTGGCGCCCGCCTCCCCAAGCGGCGCCACCGTACCGACGACCTTCGGCGCCCCCCATGGAGAGGACACCATGAAGCCCAGACTCATACCCAGACTGGCCGGCTTCGCGGCCGTCGCGCTGGCGACGGCCACCTCGGGGCTCGCCCTGCTGCCCGCGAGCGCGTCGGCGAGCGAGCCGTCGGTCCAGCCGGCGGCCTGCGCCACCCCGCAGGCGGGCCACGCCAACTGCTGGGCGGAACGGCTCACGAGCGTGCAGGGCCACAAGGGCCTGCAGAAGGTCGCGCCCTCGGGCTACGGCCCCTCGGACATCCAGGCCGCCTACGACCTGCCCCAGGCCGGCAAGGGCGCCACGGTGGCGATCGTCGACGCCTACGACGACCCCAACGCCGAGTCGGACCTGGCCACCTACCGCAGCCAGTACGGACTGCCCGCCTGCACCACGGACAACGGCTGCTTCAGCAAGGTGAACCAGCGCGGCGGTACCTCGTACCCGAAGGGCGACAGCGGCTGGGCGGCGGAGATCTCGCTCGACCTGGACGCGGTGTCCGCGGCCTGCCCGCAGTGCCACATCCTCCTCGTCGAGGCGGACGACAACAACGACAACAACCTGTACACCGCGGTCGACCAGGCGGTGAGTCTCGGCGCCAAGTTCGTCTCCAACTCCTACAGCTCCTCCGAGAGCTCGGGCCAGACGCAGAGCGACAGCCACTGGGACGTGCCCGGCGTGCTGTTCGCCTTCGCCACAGGTGACAACGGGTACAACGGCGGCACCCAGTACCCGGCCTCGGCCACCAACACCCTCGCGGTCGGCGGCACTTCACTGCGCCGCGACTCCAGCGCGCGCGGCTGGGGCGAGTCCGTGTGGAGCGGCGCGGGCTCCGGCTGCTCGGCCTACGAGACGCAGTCGGCCTGGCAGGCGAACGTCAACACCGGCTGCCGCGGAGAGGCGAACTCCGACGTGTCCGCCGTCGCCGACCCGCAGACCGGTCTCGCCATCTACGACACCTACGGGCAAAGCGGCTGGGCGCAGTACGGCGGCACCAGCCTGGCCACCCCGCTGATCACCGCCATGTACGCGCTCGCCGGCACCCCGGGCGCGCAGGGCAACCCGGCCTCCTACCCGTACGCGCACACCGGCCGGCTCAACGACGTGACCTCGGGCAACAACGGCGGCTGCGGCTCGCCCATGTGCTCCGCACGCACCGGCTGGGACGGCCCCACCGGCCTCGGCACGCCCGAAGGCGTCGGCGCGTTCACCCCGGGCGGCAACCAGCCGCCTCCGACCGGTGACCTCAAGGTCGCCGACCCGGGTGCGCAGACGGCCACGGCCGGCACGGCGATCACACCGCTGAAGAACTCGGTCTCCGGCGGCACCGCGCCGTACACCTGGTCCGCCTCCGGTCTGCCGGGCGGACTGTCGATCGACTCCTCGACGGGCACGGTCAGCGGAACGCCCACCGCGGCGGGCACCTTCCACACCACGCTCACCGCCAAGGACAGCAAGGGCAAGACCGGCACCGCCTCGTTCACCTGGACCGTCAGGGGATCGGGCGGCGGCGGCACGGTCACCGTCACCAACCCGGGGCAGCAGTTCGGCTTCACCGGCTTCTCGGCCTTCCCGCTCCAGATGCAGGCCACCGACAGCAACAACGAGCCGCTGACCTACTCGGCCACCGGCCTGCCGCCCGGCATCACCATGAGCTCCACCGGCGCGGCCTCCGGCACGCCGACCCGGGCCGGCACGTACTCCGTCACCGTCAAGGCCGCGGACGCCGACGGCGCCTCCGGCTCGACCACGTTCCCCTGGGTCGTCTACCAGGGGATCTGATCCAGGCTCCCGCGGCGGCACGCACGACCCGAACGTGCGGCCGCCGCGGGCTTACTCGGCCGCCGCGGGCCCATCCGGTCTCGCGCACAAGCCGTAAGGTGCCGCTCCATGACCCATCTGCTGAAGCCGGTCGGGCTCGGCCCGGTGGAGAGCGACGTCTACCTCCACCTCCTGTCCCACGCCCACGCGGGAGTGCCCGGCATCGCCGAGGCCCTCGGCATCACGGCGCCGCGGGTGCGCACCGCGCTCTCCCGGCTCACGTCCGCCGGCCTCGCCAACCGGCTCATCGGCCGGCCCGCGCGCTACGTGGCCGCGCCGCCCGAGGTCGCGCTCGACTCGCTGGTCCTCCACCACCACCAGGTACTCGACGACCTGCGCGCCCAGGCCCGCGAGCTGTCGCTGCGCGCCAAGGTCGCAGCAGGCACCCAGCCGGGCGACCTCATCGAGGTGCTGGACGGCGCCGACGCCGTACTTCACACGCTGACCAGGCTGGAGCTCGGCGCCCGCCACGAGGTGTGCATCATCGACGCCCCGCCCTACCTGTCGCCCGGCACGCTCAACACCAACGAACTCCAGGCGCTGGCACGGGGCGTGACCTACCGCGGCATCTACCACGCCCCCACGCTCGCGGCGCCAGGCGCCCTCCGGCTGCTCGACCGCTACCTCGCGGTGGGCGAGCAGGCGCGGTCACTCCCGGACATCCGCATGAAGATGCTGATAGCCGACGGCGAGCTGGCCGTCATCCCGATCAGCTTCACCGGGGACGACGCCGCCACCCGCCTGCTGGTGCGGCCCTCACCCGTGCTGGACGCGCTGAAGCTCGCGTTCGAGGCGCTGTGGAACCGGGCCACCCCGGTCGGCAGGGCCGCCCCGGCCGAGCGGCCGGCCCCGGCGGGCGACGCGGCCGCGGAAGACACCGCGGGCGGCGGCAGGCACCCGCTCTCGCCGCGCGACCTCGCCATACTGCGCCTGCTGGCCAGCGGCGCCAAGGACCGCAGCATCGCCCGCGCCCTCGACGTCACGGAACGCACCGTGGAGCGGCGCGTGGCGGAGATCGTGCGGCTGCTCGACGCGTCGACCCGCTTCCAGGCGGGCGTCCAGGCGGCCGCACGCGGCTGGCTCTGACGGGGGCAGCCCCAAAGGGGCTAGTGTCCTGGCAGGTTGAGAACCACAGGGAGGCAATCCGTTGTCGACACGGGACACGAACAGCCGCACGGGCCAGGGGTACGGGCCGATCGATCTGAAGACGGACCGGCCGCACGCGGCGCGCGTGTACGACGTCCTCCTCGGCGGGAAGACGAACTACCCGGCCGACCGCAAGCAGGCCGAAAAGATCATCGCCAATGTCCCGACCGCACGGCCGATCGCCCTCGCCAACCGGATCTTCATGCACCGCGCGACCCGGTACCTGGCCGCCGAGGCAGGCGTACGGCAGTTCCTAGACATCGGGACCGGCATCCCCACCTCCCCCAACCTGCACGAGGTGGCGCAGGGCGTCGCGCCCGAGAGCCGCGTGGTGTACGTGGACAACGACCCGATCGTGCTGGCGCACTCGCGCGCGCTGCACACCAGCGACCCGGCGGGGGCGACCGCGTACATCGACGCCGACGTCACCGACCCGGACACCGTCCTCGCGTCGCCCCTGCTGCGGGAGACCATAGACCTGGACCGGCCGGTGGGGCTGAGCATGTGCGCGCTGCTGCATTGGCTGCCGGGCGACCCGTACACGGTCGTGAAGCATCTGGTCGACGCGCTGGCCCCGGGCAGCCATGTCGTCCTCACGCACATGGCGCCCCTCGATGATGTCTCGGAGGGCTTCCGCGGCACGGGCTCCGAGGTGCACGGCCGCACCAGGGAGGAGTTCGCCGAGTTCTTCGCCGGCCTCGACCTCCTCGAACCGGGCATCGTCGTGCCGCAGCGCTGGCGTCCCGCCCTGGTGGAGGTGGGACGGGAGGACGACACCCTGGACGAGGCGCTGACGCCGTTCTGGGCGGGCGTGGGCGTCAAGCGCGCGGCGGCCGAAGGCTGAGCGCCCCGGGGGCCAGGGCTCAGCCCGTCACGTGGCCGGCGTCTTGTCGTTGGCACAGCGGAAGCCCATGTTGCCGGAGGACGAGTCCGGGGTGTTGGAGGAGCGTGCGGCGACCCGGTAGCGGTTGCAGTAGGAGTCGTGGCACAGGTAGGAGCCGCCACGGATGACCCGTGCCGTCCCGGCCTGCGGGCCCCGCGGCGCGTCGGTGACGGACTCGGCGTAGTAGGTGGGCGAGAACCAGTCGCCGCACCACTCCCACACGTTGCCCGAGGTGTTCCACAGGCCGAGGCCGTTGGGGCGGTAGGCCTTGACCGGTGCGGTGGTCAGGTAGCCGTCCTCGGCCGTGTTGACGTCGGGGAAGCGCCCCTGCCAGATGTTGCAGCGCCACCGCCCGCCGGGCGTGAGGTCGTCGCCCCAGGGGTAGCGGCGACCGGACAGCCCGCCGCGTGCGGCGTACTCCCACTCGGCCTCGGTGGGCAGGCGCTTGCCGGCCCACCTGGCGTAGGCGGCGGCGTCGTGCCAGGAGACGTGGACGACGGGGTGGTTGTCGCGGCCCGTGGTGTCGGAGCGCCCGCCGTCGGGGCGCCGCCAGTGGGCGCCGCGCACGTTGAGCCACCAGGGCGCTCCGGCCGCGGTGCCGAGGATGTCGGACGAGGGCGCGTCGACCGCGAGGTGGAAGACGGCGGAGGAGCCGTGGCGCTCCGCGTCGGTCACGTAGCCGGTGGCCTTGACGAAGGTGGCGAAGTGGGCGTTGGTGACGGCGGTCGCGTCGATGTGGAACGACGGGAGACGCACCGCGTGGACGGGCGTCTCGCCGTCGGCGGGGTACCCCTCGCCGAAGCCGTCGCCCATGGCGAACTCGCCGCCGGTCAGCAGTACCTGCCCGCGCTTGTTGAAGGCTCCGGCGGGGGTTTCCGGCATCCGCTGTGGTGCCTGTGATGCCTGCGCGGACGCGGCGGGATCGGCCGGTGCGGCGGCCGGGGTGCAGCAGGGGTGGTGCTCGCTGGTCATGGTTCGTGGTCCTCGGTCGCGTGCCCGGCGGGGCGCCCGCACCGCGCGGTACCGGGCCCGCGCAGTGCGCCGCCGTGCTACGCCTGGTAGGTGGATTCGTCGAGTCCGCTGAGGGTCGGGTCGTGTTCCACCTCTCCCACCTCGTACATCGACGTCATCCAGTGGTAGAAATTGTCGCCGCGCTCGCGCAGTACGCCGTACAGCCGGCGCATCATCCGTGAGCGTACCTCCGCGTGCTCCGGGTCGGCGTAGACGTTCCGCAGCTCGTCGGGGTCGTCCAGGAGGTCGTAGAGCTCGTTGACGGAGTCCGGGTTGACGACGAGCTTGTACCGGTCCTCGCGCAGCATCCGCTGCGGGTAGGGGAAGTGGTGGCCGTGGAACTCGCAGACGATGTCCTCGTCCCACTCCACCTCGTCGCCGTGGACGAGCGGCAGCAGGCTGCGCGAGTCGACCGCGGGCTTCGCGTCCACTCCCGCGAGTTCGAGGATGGTCGCCGTGCAGTCGAGCAGGGAGACGAACTCGCGCCGCACGACGCCGCCCGGCGCTCCCGGCACCCGGAGCAGGCCGGGCGTGCGGTAGATGTCCTCGTACATCGCCGGGCCCTTGTCGTGCAGCCGGTGGGAGCCGGTGAACTCGCCGTGGTCGCAGGTGAAGAACACCGCGGTGTCATCGACGAGCCCGAGCCGCTCCATGGCCTCCATGACCCGGCCGATCTCCCTGTCGATCAGCGACACGTAGCCCCAGTAGACCGCGATGAGTTTGCGGGTCTGTTCGAGCGGCATGGTGTCGAAGGTCCAGTGCGCGCTGTAGTTGCGCTGCACGGGCGGTTTCCCGTCGAAGGTCTCCGCGATGGACGCCGGCAGTTCCACGTCCGCCGGATCGAACATGTCGAAGTACTCGTCGGGGAGGATGTACGGCAGGTGCGGCCCGAAGAAGTGCAGGGCGAGGAAGAACGGCCGCTCACGCTCGCGCGCGTCGGCGGCGTACCGCTCCAGCCTCTCGATGGCGCGGGTGGCCAGATAGTGCTCGAAGGTGGCCTCCACCGGCTGGTGCAGCCGGGCGGCGAGCAGGTTGCCCGGGCCGCCGTTCGGCAGGACGCCGCGGACCCGGTCGCTGATCCGGTAGGGCGGCAGGTCGTGCCGCGCGAGGTAGTCGAGGTAGTCGGGGTTGTCCACCGGGTTGTGCCAGCCGGGCAGTTCGGGCCCGTCGAAGCCGTAGTCGGCGGCGGTGCGCCGGTTGCCTGCGTGCCACTTGCCGATGAGGCCGCAGTTGTAGCCCTTCTCCCGCAGCGCACGGGAGAAGGTGAACTGGTCGTCGGCGAGGTCCTCGATGTAGCCGACGTTGCGCTCGCGGTTGGCGAGCAGCTTGTGCCGGAAGGGTGCCTGGCCGGTCAGTAGGCTGGCCCGTGCGGGGGTGCAGATCGCGGTGGGGGTGTACCAGCGGTCGAAGCGGGTGCCGGTCGCGGCGAGTTCGTCGAGTACCGGGGTGCGCGCCAGCGGGTTGCCGTAGCAGCCGAGGGTGTCCGCACGGTGCTGGTCGGTCATGAGGAAGAGGATGTTCTGGCCCGCGGGGGCGGTACGGGTCACTTGCCGGCCCCGGTGAAGAGGTCGCCGGTGTAGTACGTCTTCGGGTCGACGGGCTTCTTGAGCTTGCCCGCCTGGACGAAGTAGTCGTTCAGGCCGGTCAGCCACTTGTCGATGGTGCCGTTCTTGGTCAGTGTGTCCAGCTTGCCGAGGCTGAGCACCTTGTTGTTGGAGGCGTCCGCCTTCACCTGGTCCTCGGGGATGGCGAGCTTGTCGGCGGTGAGCTTGATGGACTCGTCCATGTGCGCGGAGCGGTAGGCGATGGCGTCACGCAGCACGGCGAGTACCTTCTTCGCCTCCTTCGGCTTCTTGGAGACGAAGTCGTTGCCGGCGACGAACGCCGTCGGGAAGGCGACCTGCTGGGAGAAGTCGGAGTCCTTGGCCAGCTCGACCATGCCGGGGACCTGCTTCTTGATGGTCGCGGCGGCCGGATACCAGAAGCCCGCGGCGTCGACCTTCTTGGACGAGAACGCCGAGACGATGGTCGACGGGTCCATCGGGACGGTCTTGATGTCCTTCTTCGTCATGCCGGCGTTCTTCAGGGCGAGGGTGAGGATCATGTCCCCCGAGGTTCCCTCGGGCACGGCGACCGTCTTGCCCTTGAGCTGTTTCATCGAGGTGATGCCCGGCTGTGCGATGACGCGGTCGGCGTCGCCGAGCGTGTTGATCGCGACGACCTTGGCCTTGCCGGACGCCGGCAGCCACATCGCGCCGGGGCCGATGTAGCCGAGGTCGAGGTTGTTCGTACCGAGGGCCTGGATCTGCAGGGGGCCGTTGGTGAAGACCTTGGTGTCGGCCGAGAGGCCGTGCTTGGCCCACATGCCCTTGGCGTCGGCGATGGCTATCAGGCTGGTGCCGTTGAAGTCGCCGATGTAGCCGACACGCACCTTCTCGCCGCCCTTGCCACCGGAGGAGTCGCCGCCGCAGGCGGTCAGCAGGGCGCCGGCGGTGAGGCAGGCCACCGCGGCGGCCAACGCGCGGTGTGAGGTCGTGAGTCGCATGGGTGTGTCCTTCGGGGAGCAGTCAGTCCGGGGAGCAGTCAGTCCGGGGAGCGGTCAGTGCGGGGAGCGGTCAGTGCGGGGAGCGGTCAGTGGGTCTTGGACGGCATGGGGGCGGCGGTGCGGCCGTCCTGGTGGTAGACGGAGTGCCACACGCGGTTGCGCAGCGCGGTGAACTCGGGGCTGAGGCGGAAGTCCTCGTCGCGCGCGGGGGCGCCGACCTCGACGACGTCATAGATGCGGCCGGGCCGTGCGGCCATGACGATCACCCGGTTCGCCAGGAAGACGGCCTCGTCCACGTCGTGCGTGATGAACAGGACGGTGCGCTTCTCCTTGCTCCAGGTGTCGAGGAGCTGTTCCTGGAGCTTGACGCGAGTGAGGGCGTCGAGCGCTCCGAACGGCTCGTCCATCAGCAGGATCGACGGGCCGACGGCGTACGCGCGGGCGATGGCGCACCGCTGCCGCATGCCGCCCGAGAGCGTCTTGGGCAGCGCGTCGGCGAACTGTTCGAGACCCACCAGGGCGATGAAGTGCTCGGCGCGCTTTCGGCGTTCGGCCTTGGGCACGCCCGCGGTCCGCAAGCCGAACTCGACGTTCTGCCGGACGGTCAGCCAGGGGAAGAGGGCGTACTGCTGGAAGATCACACCGCGTTCGGGACCTGGTCCTGACACCGGTGAGCCGTCGACGAGGGCGCGTCCCGTGGTCGGCTCGTCGAGGCCGGCGAGGATGTTGAGCAGGGTGCTCTTGCCGCAGCCGGAGGGGCCGACGACGGTGACGAACTCGTTGTCCGCGATGTCGAGGGAGAGGTTGTCGAGCGCGGTGAACGTGTCGCGTCCCAGCGCGAAGGTCTTGGTGACGCCTTGGACGGATATCTTGGCCGCGTTGCTGGTCATCGGCGTTCCTGCCATCCGGTGAGCTTGCGTTCCGCAAGGAGCAGGAGCCGGTCCATGAGCAGGCCGAGGATCCCGATCGAGATGAGGCCGACGAAGATCGTCGGGAGGTCGTAGTAGAGCTCGGCGTTCTGCATCCGGTAGCCGAGGCCCTGCTGGGCCGCGACCAGTTCGGCGGCGACCAGGGTCGCCCAGGACGAGCCGAGGCCCACCCGCATGCCCACGAGGATGAACGGTGTGGACGCGGGCACCACGACGCGGGCGAAGATGGTCGTGTCCTTGGCGCCGAGCACCCGGGCGGCGTTGATGAGTGTGCGGTCGACGTTCACCACGCCCTGGAACGTCGAGATGACGCAGGCGAGGAACGAGGCCAGGAAGATCACGAATATCTTCGGCGTCTCGCCGATGCCCATGACCACGATGGCCAGCGGGATGATCGCCAGTGGCGGGATGGTCCTGAAGAACTGGATCCACGGCTCGATCAGGCTGCGCAGCACGCGGTACCAGCCCATGAGGAAGCCCACGGGGATGGCCACTGCCGTGCCCAGTGCGAAGCCGGCGACCACGCGCATCAGGCTCGCGGACACGTCCTTGGCGTAGGTCCCGTTCCCGATCAGCGTCCCGGCCTTGGATATGACCTCGGGCGGTGTCGGCAGTTTGAGTCCCGCGGCCGCCAGGGCCCACCACAGCCCGATGCCCAGCGCGATGGACAGGGCGTTCAGGGCGAGGAACAGCGCGCTCTTGCGCGGCCGCGGCCGCGGCGCGTTCCCGGCGCTCTCCCCCGCGTCGGTGGTGGCGGCCGCCGCGGGCGCCTCCTCGGCCGTGGCTTCGGCGCCCTGCTGGTCAAGGACGGACATGGGCGGCTCCTTCGGTGGTGGAGTTGGGTGCGTCGGGGGCATCGGTCGCCTCCTTCACGTCGGTGCTCTCCGGATATCCCGCCAGCAGGGGCGAGTTGTGGAAGACCGCGGCGAGGGCTCCGATGGCGCCGTCGTCGTCCGAGAGCCGCGCCGCCTCGACGACGGGGCCGGCCGACGCGACGGGGAAGAGTTCGGCGGCGAGCGTGGCGGCGACCTGTTCCACGAGGACGGGCGCGAGCCGGGTGATCTCGCCGCCGATGACGACCTTGGCGGGGTTGAGGGTCATCGTCGCCGCCCCGATGACGCGCCCCAGCGCGGCGGCCGCTTCGCGCAGCACCCGGTCGGCGACGGGGTGCGCGGCGGCCACGGCCTCGGCGAGGTCCTGGAGGTTCTCCAGCTGGAGGCCGAACTGCCAGCAGGCGGCGAGGATCCCGGGCACAGAGGCCACGGTCTCCAGGCAGCCGCGCTTGCCGCACCGGCACGGCCGTCCTGCCGGTTCCACCGTGACGTGCCCGAGCTCGCCCGCGAGACCGGCCGAGCCCGTGACCAGCTGGCCGCCGACGACGAGCCCGCCGCCGACGCCGTCGGACAGGCGCACGTACACGAGGTCGGCGACGCTGTCGGCGCCGCTGATCGCCTCGGCGAGCGCGGCGAGGCGGGTGTTGTTGTCGACGATGACCGGCGCGTGGAACCGCTCGGCGAAGGCCACGTCGACGCCCTCCGGTGCCGGACGGAGCACCGGCGCCTTCGAGGCGGCGCGCGGCCCGGCGGAACCGGCGGGCCCGTCAGGGGCCGGGTAGGGCCCTGGCACGCCGATGCCGATGCCCTGGATCGCGCCGAAGTGGATGCCCGACTCGGCGCTCAGCCGGTCGACGAGACCGAGCGCCAGCTCGGTGCGTGTCGCCCAGGACGCCGAGCCGTCGTAGCGCACGGCGTCGGACGCCATGACCTCGTGCGAGGCGTCGGCGATGACGACGTGGACGCGCCGGTGGCCGAAGTCGACGCCCATGAACTGCGCCGACGCCGGGTCGAGCGCGAGCCGCTCGGCCGGCCGCCCGCTGCCCGCGCGCCGTGAGGCGTCGGTGTCCACGACGACGATGGCGCCCCGCTGGAGGAGGCTGCCGGTGATCTCGGAAAGCGTGGTGCGCGACAGGCCGACGACCCGGGCGATCTCGCCGCGGCTCATGGCGCCGTTCTCCTGCAAGGCACGCATCACACGGTCCTCGTGGGTGCGCCTGACCAGTACGTGCACTCCGGTGGGCAACTGCATGCCGGTCAACGTAGGGAGGCGGGGAAATTCCGTCAACACTCCGACAGAAAAAGGCACGAAGAAGTGCGGCGGCGCTTCGAGTGCCGCCTCTGCGCCGTTATCCAATCGTGACACGGTCGTTCGGTCTGCCCGCAGATCGCGGGACCTGCGCAAACACTCTGGTACGCCGAAGGTTCGAGGTACGGGGTGTCACGGATTATTCGTCCGGTGTGTTGACGGAAATAAGAAGCCGTACACATGCTGTGCGCCGTGCCGACCAGGGACTGCCGACAAAGGAGAACGTGACTGATGACCAGCACAGAGAGCGGGTTCCACCGACGCGCCCTGTTGGCCGGTATGGCGGGCGTGGGAGCGGCCGTGGCGCTGCCCACCGCCGCGGCCCAGGCGGCGCCCGCGTCGGCGTCCGCCGCGCCCGGCGCCGCGTCCGCCGCGCCCGCCGCGTCGAAAAGCGCGTCGAAGGGCCGCCATCTGTCCAACTGGCCCGACCCCGAGCCCTACGGCCTCGCCGACACCCGGCTCGATCTGTGGCCGCGTGACGACAACTCCTACATCCTCCCGCTCGAACTGCGGCCCCGCGACGAGGAGCTCGGCCGGGTCTGGATGCGGGACTTCTACGTCAACTGCTTCCGCGTCGACGGCCGCCCGCTCTACGTCGCCACAGGCACCACCCGCATGCCGGGACTCGAGGCGGCCGCCCCATGGAACGACGGCATCTTCGTGTGGACCGCCCGCTCCATCAAGGGCCCGTGGCAGCTCGCCGACACGACCGGGATCCGGCCGGGCGCCGAGCGCGGCAAGGTGTGGTCGCCCGAGTTCACCGACGAGAACAAGTCCGGGCGCACGGTCGTCGCGCCGTGGCAGGAGTACTGGCACGACGACCAGTTCGGCAAGCGCGGCGAGGTCTGGGCCCCGGAGATCCACCGCTTCCGCGACACCTGGTACATCGTCGCCTGCATGGGCGACCACTCCCAACTGGTCGGCTCGTTCATGCTGGTGAGCGACGGCGGCGTCGAAGGCCCCTACCGGCTCATCGAGGGCAACGTCGACAAGCCCTTCGGAGACTCGTTCATCGGTGGGCCGAAGTTCATCAAGCCCGGTGCCTACCACCACATCGACGGCAGCATGTACTCCGAGGGCGACGACGCCTGGCTCGTGCTCCACAACGACCTGTACGCCAAGTTCAGGGAGGACATGGAGGACATCGTCCCCAGCACGAACCTGCCCACGTTCCAGCAGCACCCGTACTCGCCCGAGCCGTACCGCGAGGGCGTGTACGTGTTCAAGTACGGCGGCAAGTACTACCTCGTCCAGAGCGCGTGGGACTGGACGTCCGTCAACGCCGACGGCACGGTGCGGCAGGCCTACGACACCGGCGGCGCGGGCCGCACGCAGTTCCAGTACGACGCGGTCGTCGCCGTATCGGACACGTTCGAGGGCCCGTACTCCGAGCGCTGGACCATGGGCGTCGGCACCGGGCACAACAACATCTTCGAGGACCACCACGGCGGCCTCTGGTCGACGTTCTTCCGCAACCCCAACGCCGGCTACTGGTCCAATCCCTCACGCGTCGACGACGGCGCCGCGGCCGGAGTCGTGCGGCTGGAGTGGACCGGGCGGCGGGACGGCCGCCTGTACGTGGAGCGCAGGAAGCGCTGACGGACCGGCGGACATGGGGCTCAGCTGCCCGGGCGGATCACCACGGCGTCGGCCCTGACGTCCCCCGCGTACGCGAAGTGCAGTACGAACGCGATGTGTTCGCCCAAGCGCGGGGGACGCCGCAGCCGGACCATGACGTCCCGGTCGTAGGCGTGCATGCGGACCGTGCCGTGCGCGGGGACGGGGAGGGTGCCGCCCATCCGCATCGTCCCGGCGTGGTGCGCGGTCACCGTCCTGGCGAGGACGGCCGGTCCTGTGGCGGGTGACGTCACCGAGATGAGTGTGTCGTCCGTGGGGCCCGTGTTGTCGATCCGGAAGAACGCGGCGGTGGTCCGCGCGCCGAGCAGCGGCCGGTAGACGGTCCCTTGGGAGACGGTCACGTGGCTGGGCCTCGCCGCGTGACCGCTCCTCGACCACGCGGTGAGGCCGAGGAGCGCGAGCGCGCAGCACAGCACAGGGACCGCGAGGGCTCGCAGGCCGCGCGCCGCCGCGCGTGCGCTGTCCACGGCGGGCAGCGCCCGGGGCCGGTTCGCGTCGCTCATCGCGCGCCCCCGCGCCCGGCCGCGCTCCCTGGGCCCGCGTACGCGCGTGGTCCAAGCGCCGCGCGGGGTGTCCGGCGCGGCCCCGGCCGCCAGGTGCGCAGGCGCAGGCTCGACGCGACGACGAGGACGGAACTCGCGGACATGGCCGCGGCGGCGATCGTCGGGGCGAGCAGCCCGAGTGCGGCGAGCGGCAGGGTGACCGCGTTGTACCCGAAGGCCCACAGCAGGTTGCCCCGCACGGTCGCCATCGTCCGCCTGGCCAGCAGGACGGCGTCCACCAGGGCCTCGATGGCGTCCTCGCGCACGAGCGTCACGTCGGCGGCGCCGATGGCCGCGTCCGTGCCGCCGCCCATGGCGATGCCGAGGTCCGCGGCGGCCAGCGCTGCCGTGTCGTTGACGCCGTCACCGACCACGGCGACACGCTGCCCGCGCCCGCGCATGTCCCGCACGAGCCGCGCCTTGTCCTCGGGGCTCTGGCGCGCGTGCACCTCGGTGACACGCAGCCTGCCGGCGACGGCGTGCGCCGGGCCCTGCCCGTCCCCCGTGGCGAGGACGACGGACAGGCCGAGGCGGCGCAGCCGCTCGACGGCGCGGTAGGCGGAGGGGCGCAGCACGTCCCCGATCTCGATGAGCAGTTCGGGCCGCTCGTCCACGACGGCGACCACGGCCGTGTGGGCGCGGGCGGCCGCCGCGTCCCGCGCTCGCGCGAGTCCCTCCGGCAGGTCGCCCTCCGCGCTGCGCACCACCACGCGGCGGCCCTCGACCGTGCCGCGCACGCCCGAGCCCGCGGTGGCGGCGAAGTCCGTGGCCGGCGGCAGTTCGGCCCCGGGCAGCCGGCGGCGCGCGTGGGCGGTGACGGCGCGGCCCACCGGGTGCTCCGAGGCGTGCTCGACGGCTCCCACCAGGCGCAGCACGTCCGGTTCGTCCAAGCCCGCCGGGTCGGCCGTCACCGAGAGGACCGACATGCGCCCGGTGGTGAGGGTGCCCGTCTTGTCGAGCACCACCGTGTCGACGCGCCGCAGCGTTTCGAGCGCGCGTGGGCCCGAGACGAGTACGCCGAGCCCGGCGCCGCGGCCGGTCGCCGCGAGGAGGGCCGTCGGGGTGGCGAGTCCGAGCGCGCACGGGCAGGCGACCACGAGGACGGCGACGGCCGAGGTGACCGCGGTGTGCGGGGACGCGCCCGCGCCGAGCCAGAACCCGAGGACGGTGACGGCGAGCGCGACGACGGTGGGCACGAACACCCCGGCGACGCTGTCCGCCACGCGCTGCGCACGCGCCTTGCCCGCCTGGGCGTCGGCGACCAGCCGGGCGATACGGGCGAGCCGGGTGTCCTCGCCGACCGCGGTGGCCCGTACGACGAGGCGGCCACCGGCGTTGACGGCGGCGCCGGTCACGGCGTCTCCGGGCCCGACCTCGACGGGCTCGCTCTCCCCCGTGACGAGGGAGAGGTCGACGGCGCCGCGCCCCTCAGTCACCACTCCGTCCGTCGCGACGCGTTCGCCGGGACGCACGGCGAACCGATCGCCCACTCGCAGGGTTTCGGCCGCGGCGCGGTGTTCGCGTCCCCGGCCGTCGAGGACGCTCGCCTCCTTGACGGTCATGGTGGCGAGCGCCCGCAGCGCGGCCCCCGTGCCCCGCCTGGCGCGCCCTTCGAGGGCCCGTCCGAGCAGCACGAACAACGGGACGCCGACCGCGGCCTCCAGGTAGAGTCCGGGGGTGTCCGGGCCCGCGGCGGGCGCGAGCGAGAAGGGCATGCGCATGCCAGGATCACCGGCGCCCCCGGCGAACAGCGCGTACACGGACCAGCCGAAGGACGCGGCGACGCCGAGGGACACGAGGGTGTCCATGGTGGCGGCCGAGTGGCGCAGCCCGCGCAGCGCGCGACGGTGGAAGGGCCAGGCGCCCCAGGTGGCGACGGGCGCGGCGAGGGCGAAGGAGAACCACTGCCAGTCGCGGAACTGCAGCCCGGTCACCATGGACAGCACGAGTACGGGGACGGCGAGCAGCGCGGTCAGCAGGAGGCGGGTGCGTGCGGCACGCTCGTCGTCCGCCCGCGCGCCGGTCGCGCCGTACGTCTCGTCTGTCCCGTCGTTCCGGGCGCTCCCGTCGCTCGGGCGCCGCCGCACCTCGGCCTGGTAGCCCGCGCGTTCGACGGCCGCGATCAGGTCCTCGGGCGCCACGTCGGCGCCGTGGTGGACGCGGGCGGTGCCGGTCGCGAGGTTGACGCTCGCGCGTACGCCGTCGATGCGTGCGAGCCGCTTCTCGACGCGCGCCACGCAGGCCGCGCACGTCATCCCGGTGACGGTCAGGTCCGTTGTGGCCGGCGTGGTGGCACCGGCGGTGTCATGGGCCATCACATGCCGCCCATGCCGGCCATCCCGCCTGTGGGCCCGCCGCCCTTCGGCCCGCCGCCCCCTGTGCGGTGCAGGCCGGGGGCGGCGGGCCCGGAGGCGGAGCCGACGGCGTACGCCACGGTGAAGACCGCGGCCAGCAGGACGGCGAAGCCGAGCAGCGGGAGCAGCCCGGAGAGAGGTGCGCCCGCTGCGCGGCGGCGCGCTGTCGGTGCGGGAAAGGAGGTCGCCACAAGTGATTCCTGAGAAGCGGGGGGAGGTTCGGGAAGTGCCTGGGGTTCGGCAAGTTCGGGAGGCGCGTGAACCACCTGTTCCGGCGGCCCCGTGAGTCCCGTTCCGCATCAGTAGTCGTACGGGAAGCGCGCCCAGTTCCCGCACTTTCGCGTCGGCCGCGCCACATGGGCAGAGCTCGGGAGGGGAAGACATCGGCGGTCAACTACCTGGCCCTGAAGGGCCTGGCTTGCAGGCAGAGTGGGACGCGAAGCCCTCACTGTGGTCTCCTGCGTCCGGAACGGCTAGGCCGTTCTGGGGCGGTTGACTGCGCCCCGCTGCCACGCGGCATCGGCCCGGTGGGCGATGTTGCGGGAGCCGTTGTGGTCCGCGTGCAGAACCGTCCCGCAGGACCTGCACACGAACCGTGCTTGAGTCACCCGGTTGGACCGGTGGGTGTGCCAGCACTCCGAGCACTGACGGGAGGTGTTCCTCGGGTCCACACGGACCACGGGAACACCAGCCCTCTTGGCCTTGTACTCGATGAACGTACCGAGCTGGGCGAATGCCCAGGAGTGCAGTCGTGCCCGCTGGTCCTTCTTGGCCGTAACCCTCTGCCGGATACCGGTCAGATCTTCCAGACCGATACCCCGGGAGGTGCGTTCAGCGTGGGCGACGAGCTTCTTGGCGATGATGTGATTGCGCTGGGTGGCGTACCGGGCTTCCTTGCGCCGGTTGCGCTTGAGGGCACGGGCAGCCGACTTGGTGCGCTTCTTCTGCAGCTTGGTGCGCAGATCGCGCTTGCGCTGCCGGTAGCGGTTGACCTGCCGGCCGGACATGATCCGACCGTCCGACGTGGTGGCGATGTTGACGATCCCCAGGTCTACACCGAGGAAACCACCTGGCTCGGACCTATTGGGTTCGACCACCTCGATGGTGGCGTACAGGAAGAACATGCCGTCCCGCAGCACCAGGTCCGACTCCCCCTTGCGGGAGGACAGGAGCTTCATCGCCTCGTCGGAGCAGACGAAGGGGATGCCCTTCAACCGCCCGGCCACCGTCCAGATGGACACCGACCTCGCGTCGAGGTTCCAGGTCAGCATCCGGTCGTCGTACGGCTGCGCCGACGTCTCACGGAAACGGATCGGCTTCGACAAGATCTTGGCCCGGCGCTTGGAACCCTCTGGCCCGTGGTTCCCGGCACGGATGTTGGCCTTGAGCGTGGCGTAGGAGTCGCACACCTTCTTCACGGTACGCACGGTGGCCTGCGCCCCGAGATCGAAGTCGGCCTTGATCCCGTGGTACACGGCATCCTGCAACCCGTTGCGCCGCTTCAGGTTCTTCTCGAACGCCACCTCGGACGCGTGATTCGCGGCCCGATTGCAGGCACGCAGAGTGGCCACCAGAGCGTCCGCGTCATGAGCGGACGCAGGCAACAACTTCACCTGCGCGACAATCTTCACGTAAAGCAACATAGGTGTATATCCGACGCTTCGTCAAATCACCGTCCAGGCAGAACGAAGAGCACTCCGCCGCTGCGCGGCTCCGGCCGCTTTTCCTGGTCCTGAAGGGCGAGGCTTCCGAGCGAGAAGTCAGGTGAACGCGACCCGGGTGGACGAGGTGGCCGTGGCCGCCGGCCCCACGGTCTCGAGCGTGCCCTTCGGCACGGCCTTCCCCGCGGCGCGCACCTGGTCCGCCACGGGGCGCGGGCTCCCGGCCGGGTCACAGTCAACTCGTGCCGGTAGATGACGTGTTCGAGCTGCGGGGTCGTCGTGTACGCGAGCCCGGTGACCGCGGCGACGATCAGGAACGGGCCGATGCAGACACCCACGTAGAAGTGCAGGCGTATCAGCAGCGGACGCACACTCCGCCACGCGCCCGCCCCGCCGGGCTCGAAGCCGGGAGCCGCGCCCCGGTGCCCGTCCGCCTGCGGTGGCGTCTCCCGGGACGCCGCCGCGAGATCACTTGTCACGTTTCGTGGACCTTCCCCGAGGGACACACCGGCGTCTGCGCCGGACTCCCCCAGGAAGTCGCACGCCCCGGGCGGGCCGATCCCCGAGGCGGACGTGACGATCGCCATGCCACCCGCGGGGAACTCGCCAGGCCCGCCGTCCCACTCACGCGCGCGAGCGCTCACCCGCGCGAGCGCCGCGCCGCCGTCAGTCCTGCCGCCGCCCGATCCGCATTCCGGGCCGGCGCCGGTGGACGGTCATGTAGTCCAGACCCTCCGCGCCCGCGGTGACACTGCGGGACGAGCCGTGCGGCAGCCAGCACAGCGCTCCGGCGGCCAGCCGCACGGTGCCGTCGGGCGCATGCAGGGTCCCGTGGCCCGCGATGACGAGCAGGAGCACGTCGAGGTCCGGCTCGGCGTGGGTCTCGATGTGCTGGTTCTCCGCCAGGTGAATGACGTTGGCATCGAGTTGACGTCCGGGCTCGGCGAGCTTCCACAGCGCGCCGGCGGGCGCCTGCGGCTGCGCCGTGAGGGCGTGGACGTCGCACAGAAAGCCGGGCGCCGGCGCGCCGGTGGGCTCGTGGTGCTGATCAGGCATCCGCTGAAGCCTTGCCGATCCGTACCCGCCACTTGTCGGGGCCTGATTCGACGTAGTCCCAGGTGTGGGCGCCGGGGTGTGTGGCCTCGAACTCCCGGCGCAGCGGCTTGGGATCGTGGTTGTTGACGAGGATGAAGGACTCGCCTGGGGCGAGGCGGGCGTAGCGGGCGAAGATCCGCGGGTGGCGGCGTCCGTGCGGGATCTCGCGTACGTCGATCACCGCGGGCGCGTCGAGCGAACCGCCGTCGAGGAGGGTGCGCAGATCGGCGACGAGGGTCGGCAGGTCCGCGCCCGGCATGGCCGAGAGCGCGGGCAGCAGGACGGTCTCCTCCGCCGCCAGGTGGACGGCCAGGACCGCCTCCACCGCCCGCGCGGCCGCGACCGCGGCGGCCGCGTCGGGGAAGGCGGCCAGCGCGCCGACACGCGCGTCGAGTGCCGCGGAGCCGCCGCGCAGTGCGCGGACGAGCAGGCGCGTCTCGGCCGCGCCCGAGGCCGCCGCGTACAGCGTCTGATCGGCGGCGGCGAGGTAGCGGCGCAGGTCGCCGGTGCAGAAGCCGACGAGAGCCGCGTCCACGGGTGCCGCGTCTATGGGAGCCGCTTCCAAGGGAGCCGCGTCCAAGGGGGCGCCGGGGCGCGCGGCCCTTTCGGGCCCCGTAAAGCCGGCGAGTTCGGCGCGCAGCCGCTCGTGCACGTCGCGGACCTCTGCCCGCGCCCGCACATCCGGGTCGGTCTCTGTCGCGTCGATGTAGATCTCGGATGACGGTGCCACCTCGGAGCTCCCTTCGTCCCTGACTCTCTTCGTCCCCGGCCCTCGTGGCCACGATTATTACATGTACCATTTGGAGAAATCGTCCACCGGTGTGAGGAGCGCGGCGTGAGCCCTGACGACGAGCGGCAGCCCCTCTCCCCGCGCCGCCAGGCCGTACTGGACGCCGTGCGCGACGCCGACACCCCGCTGGGCGTCGCGGACGTCGCCGACCGGCTCGCCGTCCACCCCAACACGGTCCGCTTCCACCTCGACGCGCTCGTGGCGGAGGGCCGCGTCGAGCGGATGGTGGAGCAGTCGTCCGGGCCCGGGCGGCCGCGCACGGTCCATGCCGCGCGGCGCGGCATGGACCGCGGAGGGGCGCGGCGCTACCGCCTGCTCGCCCGGGTCCTGCTCGGCCAGCTGGCCTCGACCGGATCCGGGGCCGAGGCCGCGGCCACCGATGCGGGACGGGCCTGGGGGCGCTACCTGGTCGAGCAACTGCCGCCTCCCCGCCGCCCGTCGGCGCGGGAGGCGGTCGGCCGGCTCAACGCGATGCTGGCCGATCTTGGCTTCGACCCGCAGCCGGTCGGCGAGGGCGGCACGCCGGACCGCGTCAGGTTGCGCCACTGCCCGTTCCTCGAACTGGCCGAGGAGTTCGGCGAGGTCGTGTGTCCCCTCCATCTGGGCCTGATGCAGGGCGCGCTGGCGGAGCTGCGCGCGCCCGTCGAGGCCACCCGCCTCGAACCGTTCGCCGAGCCCGACGCGTGCCTGGCACGCCTGACGGTCACCACCGGGTCCGCATAGCCCCGCCGCACGCTCGCGCCCGCACCGAATCCCACCGTCGTCCCTCCAACAAGAAAGTACGAGCAGCTCCGATGATCACGCTCTCAGCGGGCATAGCAAGCGCCGCCACCTTCGTCTGGCTCGGCATGGTGCTGGCGATCTCCTTCCTCGAGGCGCCGTTGAAGTTCGGGGCGCCCGGAGTGACGATCCCGATCGGTCTCGGCATCGGCCGCAGGGTCTTTCGCGCCCTCAACCTCTCCGAGGCCGTGCTGGCACTCGCGGTGATCATCACCGTCGCCGTCAGCGCTCCCCCGGTGGCCGTCATCGCGCTCACCGCCGTCGCCGCGGTGGTGCTCGCCGGGCAACTCGCCGTCGTGCGCCCGAGTCTGAACCGGCGCTCCGACGCCGTGCTCGCCGGCGAGGACCCGGCGCTGCACCGCTCCCGTGCCCACCTCTACTACGTGGGTCTCGAGGTCGTGAAGGTCGCTGCGCTGATCGCGCTGGGCTGCACCGTCCTGTCCGGCTGAGCCGGCGCCGTAGCCGCCGGCTTGGCGCGCGGACACGAGCCCTCATATATGGTTCGCCACCCCTCACTCACCCGAAAGCCCCTGCCGCAGCCGCGCGTTCACGGGTATTGACGGGAGACGGCTCCACGCTGAAAGGTGGGGATCGTATATGAGACACGGTACGTCCCCCGGGGGCACATGACGTCCCTTCACGGGGCGTGCCTCTCCCGCGGAGGCCAGTGATGAACGTGCACGAACACGGCACACAGCGGGCCGCGCTCGCCGACGTGGTGGCGGTCCCGGTCACACCGTTCACCTCCGCCGGCGGCGGACTGGACGAGGACGCCTACCGGGCACTGCTGCGCAGGCTGCTCGACGCGGGCGTCACCACGCTCGTCCCGAACGGCAACACCGGCGAGTTCTACGCGCTGGAGCCGGCGGAGCGCCGTGCCGTCGTCGAGCTCGCCGTCGCGGAGGCGGGAGGCGAGGCCCAGCTCGTGGCCGGTGTCGGCATGGACACCCCGACCGCCGTCGCCGCGGCCGAGCACGCACGCGAGGCCGGCGCCCACATGGTGATGGTCCACCAGCCCGTCCACCCCTACGTGTCACGCGACGGATGGGTCGACTACCACCGCGCGATCGCCCGGGCCGTACCCGAACTCGGGGTCGTCCCCTACGTGCGGGACCCGCGGATCAGCGGGGCCGAGCTGGCCAGGCTCGGCGAGCTGTGTCCCAACGTGATCGGCGTGAAGTACGCCGTGCCCGATGCCGCGCGGTTCGCCGCCGTCGCGCGCGACGCCGGCCTCGACCGCTTCGTGTGGGTCGCCGGTCTCGCCGAGCTGTACGCCCCCGGCTACTTCGCCTCCGGCGCGACCGGCTTCACCTCGGGGCTCGCCAACGTCGCCCCCGAACTCTCGCTGTCCATGCTGGCGGCGCTGCGGAGCGGGGACTTCGCCACCGCGATGGAACTGTGGGCGCGGGTACGCGACTTCGAGGAGCTGCGCGCCCAGGACTCCAGCGCCGACAACGTCAGCGTGGTGAAGGAGGCGCTGCACCTGATGGGGCTGTGCGGCCGCGATGTGCGCCCGCCGAGCCGCGTGCTGCCACCGGAGCGCAGGGAGCTCGTCGCGGCGGCCATCAAGTCGTGGGGGGCGAGCGCGTGACGGCGCCCGAGGGACCGCACGAAGAATCTCGCGTGAAGACGCCCGAGCAGCTGCGCAGCCACCAGTGGTACGGCACGGATGGCCTGCGGTCGTTCAGTCACCGCGCCCGCACCCGGCAGCTCGGGTACCTGCCCGAGGAGCATCTCGGCAAGCCGGTGATCGCGATCCTCAACACGTGGAGCGACATCAACCCCTGCCACATGCACCTGCGCGAACGGGCCGAGGCGGTCAAGCGCGGCGTCTGGCAGGCGGGCGGCTTCCCGCTGGAATTCCCGGTGGCGACGCTCTCCGAGACGTTCCAGAAGCCGACGCCGATGCTCTACCGGAACCTGCTCGCCATGGAGACCGAGGAGCTGCTGCGTTCCTATCCGGTCGACGGCGCGGTGCTGATGGGCGGCTGCGACAAGACCACTCCCGCCCTGCTGATGGGCGCGGCGAGTGTCGACCTGCCCGCGGTGTTCGTCCCGGCGGGCCCCATGCTGCGCGGCCACTGGCGCGGCGAGACGCTCGGCTCCGGCACCGACATGTGGAAGTACTGGGACGACCGGCGCGCCGGGCTGATAGGCGACCGCGAGCTGGGCGAACTGGAGTGCGGTCTCGCCCGCTCCCCCGGTACGTGCATGACGATGGGCACCGCGTCCACCATGACGGCCGCCGCCGAGGCGCTCGGACTGACGATCCCCGGCGCCTCGTCCATCCCGGCCGTCGACTCGGGGCACCACCGCATGGCCGCTGCCGCGGGCCGCCGCGTGGTCGACCTCGTATGGCAGGACCAGCGGCTGTCCCGCTTCCTCACCCGTGGCGCCTTCGAGAACGCCGTCACCACCGTGATCGCGCTCGGCGGTTCCACCAACGCCGTCATCCACCTGATCGCCATGGCCGGGCGCTCCGGCGTGGAGCTCACCCTCGACGACTTCGACGCGATCGCCCGCTCCACGCCGGTGCTGGCCAACGTCCGCCCGGGCGGCGCGTACCTGATGGAGGACTTCCACTACGCGGGCGGCCTGCCGGGCCTGCTCGGCCGCCTGCGCGACCGGCTCGACCTCGACCGTCCCACCGTCACGCACGCCACACTGCGCGAGCAGCTCGACGGCGCCCTCGTCCACGACGACGACGTCATCCGGCCGCCGGACAAGGCGCTCGCGCCGGAAGGCGGCATCGCCGTGCTGCGCGGCAACCTGGCCCCGGACGGCGCGGTGATCAAACACATCGCAGCCGAGCCCCACCTGCTGCAACATACCGGTCCAGCCGTCGTGTTCGACGACTACCGGCAGATGCAGAAGACGATCGACGACCCGTCCCTCGCCGTCACCGCGGACTCGGTGCTCGTCCTGCGCGGCGCGGGGCCGCTCGGCGGCCCCGGCATGCCTGAGTACGGGATGCTGCCGATCCCGAAGTACCTGCTCGAACAGGGGGTGCGGGACATGGTGCGGATCTCCGACGCGCGGATGAGCGGAACGTCCTACGGGGCGTGCGTGCTGCACGTCGCGCCGGAGTCGTACGTCGGCGGCCCGCTCGCGCTCGTCCGCACCGGGGACCTGGTCACGCTGGACGTGGAGAAGCGCACGCTGCGACTTGACGTCGACGACGCGGAGCTGGCGGAACGCAGGGCCGCCTGGCAGGCCCCGGCCCCGCGCTACGGCCGCGGATACGGCTCCCTGTACCAGGAGCAGATCACCCAGGCGGACATCGGCTGCGACTTCGCCTTCCTGTCACGCCCCGGCGAGGTCCCCGACCCCTACGCAGGCTGATACGCCCGCCGGCGGCGGGAGTTCACCGCGATCACCCGCTGCTGCGCGGCCTCTTGACCACGCATCCGCGACACCCTACCGTCCCGCACATCGTATATGAGATCTCTGGCCGCCCCGAGGTCTCCCGGCCCTGGAGCAAGCAACCGTGTCCGACGCACTCGCCCGTAGGGGCCACGCCCACCCCGGCACCCTGCCGTCCCGTACGGAGGTGGTGCTCGAAGCGATCAAGCACGCCATCCTGACAGGGGAGTTGAAGCCGGGGCAGGCCCTAGTGGAGAGCGATCTCGCCGAGCAGCTCGGCGTGTCGAAGACGCCGGTGCGGGAGGCGCTGAAGACGCTCGCGGCCTCGGGGCTCGTCAACATGAGCCCGTACAAGGGTGCCGCGGTGCGCGCGGTCGACCGGACGCACGCCCGCAGTGTGTACGACATGCGCCTGCTGCTCGAACCGGCGGCGGCGGCCAGGTCCACCGCCGCGGGACGGGTCCAGGAGGACGCGAAGGCCGCGCTCGACCTCGCCGACGAGGCGGAGGACACGGCGGAACGGTCGCTCGCCAACCGGGCGTTCCACCGCGCGATGTACGCGGGCTGCGGCAACCCCCTGCTGGTGAGGTCGCTCGACGAGCTGCGCGACCAGACGGCGCTGCTGTCCACCGCCGCGTGGTCCACACGGCCGTCCTGGGACCTGGAGGCCGCCGAGCACCGCACGATCCTCCAGGCCGCCGAGGCCGGGGACGTCGAGCTGGTACGCGACCTGATGCGCAGCCACATCGCCGCCTTCGTGGCACGGAACTTCCCGGAGGGGGAGGTATGAACGCGCGAACCTGACTCCGCCCCCAAACACTTCCCCAACCCGCGTCCCCCGTCGCAAGCGTGATCACGCCGGACACACCGTCACATGCGGACCCCGAACATGTGGGCCCCGAGGAACAGCGCCTCCACCCCCCACCCCACCGCTTCCGACCGAAGGGCTCCGCCAGCCATGTCCGCACACAGCGACTTCCCGACGCGAAACTCCCCCAGCCTGCCGAGAGCGCTGTCCCGCCGCCGGGTGCTCTCCACCTTCGCCACGGCGGCCGCGGCAGGACCCGTGCTCGCCGCCTGCTCCGCGCCGAGCAGCGGCACGTCCGACAAGAAGGCCGCCCCGAGCGCCCTGGCCAGTGCGCCGTCCAAGCCGGTCACACTGAACATCCTGGACGTGGCGGGGAACCTGGCGCTCACCCAGCCGATCATCGACGCGTTCAAGGCCAAGCATCCCGAGATCGTCGCCAAGGTCACCACGTCCACCGGGACCGCGCCCGAGCTCGCACCGAAGGTGCAGGCGCAGCAGCAGGCCGGCAACGTGCAGATCCAGCTCGTCCTGTCCGGCACCGACGGCCTGGCGGCGGGGATACAGAAGGGCCTGTGGTACGACCTCAAGCCGTACTACGACCGCTTTCTGCCGGGTTTGATGTCCAACTACCAGGCGCCTGCCGCCTCGATGGCCGCGCTCGCCCAGGACCAGGGCGTCGAGCTGGTCTGGTACCCGTCGGGCCCGCTGCTGGAGTACGACCCCGCCAAGCTGCCGTCGCCGCCCACCACCACCGACGCGCTGCTCGACTGGGCCAAGGCGAACCCGGGCAAGTTCCAGTACGCGCAGCCGCGCAACTCGGGCCCCGGGCGCACGTTCCTGATGGGCCTGCCCTACCTGCTGAAGGACTCGGACCCGACCGACCCGACCAACGGCTGGTCCCGTACCTGGGCGTATCTGACCGAACTCAACAAGTACACGGCCCAGTACCCGTCCAAGACGTCGGCGACGATGACGAACCTGGCCCAGGGCACCGTCCACCTGCTCGCCACCACCACCGGCTGGTACATCAACCCGCGCGCGCTCGGCACGGTGCCGAAGTCGATGAAGGTGGCCAAGTTCGACAACCTGACCTGGGTCAGCGACGCGCAGTTCGCCATCATCCCCAAGGGTGTCTCGAACGACGAACTGGTGGCCGCCCTGCGGCTGATCGCGTTCATGCTCACGCCCGAGGAGCAGGCCGTCACCTACGACAAGGGCTACTTCTACCCCGGCCCGGCGGTCAAGGACGTCACCCTCAGCCAGGCTCCTGCGTCGTCGCAGGCGGTCATGGCGAAGTACGGCGACTCGCGCTTCGACGGCTGGATCAAGGACAACCCGATCAAGAACTCGCTGCCCGCCACCGCGCAGGTCACGGCGTTCGACCTGTGGGACAAGAAGATCGGCTCGACGAAGTGAGTGCGGTGACCGACATGACCGGCACGACAGCGCAGTCCAAGGGGGTGCCCGCCCCGAGAGCCGCGGGCAACCGGCCCGAGTCCCAGATAGGCGAGTTGCGCATCAGCGGCCTCAGCCGCGCGTACGGGGCGCACACCGCCCTCCACTCGCTCGATCTGACCATCAGGGGCGGCGAGTTCGTCGCGCTGCTCGGCCCGTCCGGGTGCGGCAAGACCACGGCCCTGAACTGCCTGGCCGGCCTGCTGCCGCTCACCTCGGGACGGATCGAGCTCGACGGCAGGCGGATGGACACCGTGCCGCCGGAGAAGCGCGGCTTCGGCATGGTCTTCCAGAACTACGCGCTCTTCCCGCACCTCACCGTCCGCGCCAACGTGGCCTTCGGGCTGAAGATGCGGGGCACGGGCAAGGCCGAGACCAGGCGGCGGGTCGACGAGGTGCTGCGCCTGGTCCAGCTGACCGAGCAGGCGCACAAGCACCCGGGGCAGCTCTCGGGCGGCCAGCAGCAGCGCGTGGCCATCGCGCGCGCCATCGTCATGGAGCCGGCCCTCGTCCTGATGGACGAGCCGCTGTCCAACCTGGACGCGGCGCTGCGGCTGGAGATGCGCAGTGAAATACGCCGCATACACCAGGAGTTCGGGCTCACCACCGTCTACGTGACACACGACCAGGAGGAGGCGCTGTCCCTGGCGGACCGGCTGGTCGTGCTGCACGCCGGCCGGGTCAGCCAGATCGGCACGCCCGCCGAGCTCTACGAGCACCCGGCCGACCCGCATGTGGCCGCCTTCATGGGCTACCGGAACATGCTGACGCTGAACGTCGTCTCGTCGCACGGCACGCAGGCGGTCGCGCAGCGGCCAGGACTGCGGCTCGCCGGGACCGTCGTCGGTGAGGCGCCGGTGGCGGAGGGCCAGGAGGTCACCGTCGCCATCAGGCCGGAGGACCTGCGGATCGCGGAGGACGGCGAGGAGCCGAACGCGCGGGCCGTGGCCGAGGTCGTGGAGTACCACGGCCGCGCGCTCCACGTGGAGGCGGTCACCCGCGAGGGCGACCGCATCCACGTCAAGGCGCAGCGCGAGGTCAGGCCCGGTGACGCGCTCGCCGTCGCGGTGGACACGGACCGTGCACTGCTCTTCCCGGCGAGCGCCGCGGCCGACGGGACGGACGGTGCCGGCGGAACGCACGGAGCCGACGGGACGGACGAAGCGGGCTCGCCCGACGCGTCATCGGGCTCGCCCGACGCACCCGCAGAGGAGGTCTCCGGATGAGCGGCCTCCCCCTCACTCCCCCGCCCACGGCGCCGCAGCCCACCACTCCGCCGCCCGCCCTGGTCGAGCCCCAGGGCAGGACGGCCCTGCGCCACCGCCTGGCCGAACGCGGCGTCGACCGCACCCTGTTGCTCGTGGTCCCCGCGGCGCTCGCGATGATCGCCCTGTTCTGCTACCCGTTCCTCTACGGCCTCCAGCTCTCCTTCCAGCCGACGAAGGGCGGCGCGCTCGGCGCGTACCAGCAGTTCTTCTCCGAGCCGTTCTCCCGCAAGTCGATCTGGGCCACCTTCTCGCTGGCCATCCCCGCGGCGCTGATCAACGTGGGCGTCTCGGTGCCGATCTCGTACCGGATGCGGCGCGACTTCCGCGGCAAGCGGCTGCTGCTGGCGCTGCTGGTCGTGCCGATCACCCTGGGCACGGTCCTCACGGCCGAGGGCATTCTGGAGTTCTTCGGGCCGGCGGGCTGGTTCAACCGGACCCTGCACCTGCTGGGGCTCGCCGACTCGCCGGTGAAACTGACGATGAACTACACGGGCGTGCTGCTGTCGCTGATCATCAGCGGCTTCCCCTTCGCCTACCTGCTCACCCACTCCTACCTGTCCGGCATCCACCCGAGCCTGGAGAAGGCGGCCTCCACACTCGGCGCGGGCTGGTGGCAGCGGTTCCGCTACATCACACTCCCTCTCCTGCTGCCGGGCCTGATGACCACGTTCTCGCTGAGCTTCGTGATGGCCTTCGCCGTGTTCCCCTCGGCGATGATGGTCGGCGACCCGAACGGCTCGACCCACGTCATCTCCATCGAGGCCTACCAGGCGGCCCTGGAGCGCTTCGACTACGCGCAGGGCAGCGCGGACGCGATGATCATGACCGCGCTGATGCTCGTCGTCCTCGGCGCGATCGCGGGCCTGCGCTCCCAGTTGTACCGCGGATCCACCGGAGGCAAAGGATGAGCGCTCACACCATCGGCGTCGCACGCGCACCGAGGCGCGGCATCACACTGCGCCCGGGAGCGTGGCTGACGTGGGCCGCGCTGGTGTTCTTCTTCGTCAACCTGCTCGGTGTCATCGCGACCGTGCTGCTGAACTCGTTCGGCGGCCGCTGGTTCGCCACCTGGCTGCCGTCCGGCTGGACTGGCCACTGGTACGGGGACGCGTGGAAGGAGTTCAACCTCGGGCGCGTGCTGGGTACCACCGTCGAGGTGACGTTCCTGGTGGTGCTGGTGTCGCTGGTGCTGGCCGTGCCGGCGTCGTACGCGCTGGCGCGCCAGAACTTCCCGGGCAAGAAGCTGCTGACGATCCTGTTCGTGCTGCCCATCCTGGTGCCGCCGATCGCGTACGGCATCCCCATGGCGACCGTGCTCTACAAGGTGCACCTGGCGGGGACGCTCACGGGCGTGGTGCTCGCGAACCTCGTACCGTCCATCCCGTTCGTGATCTTCACGATGACACCGTTCATCGAGCAGATCGACCCGAAGATCGAGTCGGCGGCCCGCATGTGCGGGGCGTCCACCTGGACGGTGCTGACCCGCGTCCTGTCCCCGCTGCTGCTGCCGGGCATGCTGGCGGCGGGGATCCTGGTGCTGGTGCGCACCTTCGGCATGTTCGAACTCACCTTCCTCACAGCGGGATCGACCAGCCAGACGCTCATCGTGGCGCTGTTCTCGGCGGTGAACTCGGCGGGCATCCGCTCCACGCAGTCCATCGACGCGATGGCGGTCCTCTACACGGGCACGATGGCGGTCCTGCTGCTGGTGGCGCTGCGCTTCGTCAACCCGACGCAGCTGATAGCGCGTTCGTCGGACTGACACGGACACCGGCACTTCGAGAGGGCGCGGGAAGAGTGCTCCCGCGCCCCCTCGCTCACGCGGCCGACCGCCTATGAGTAGCGGGCCAGCTCCTCCCTCGACTGGTCGGTGTAGCCCTGGCTGATCTCGATGACCAGGCCGTCGGGGTCGGTCACCCAGACGGTCTTCCAGCCGGGGATGAACGCGTCGAAGGTCAGTGGCCCGAGGGACACCGGCAGGGCCCCGTCCGCCGCCGCGAGGAAGGCGTCGACGTCGTCCACCTGGAAGGCAAGGTGGCGGGCGGTGCCGGGGTTGTCCGGGCCGTCGTTCTCCGGGGCGAACAGCGGAGCGGCACCGGTCTTGAACAGCTCCAGATAGACGTTGCCGCTGCGCAGGAAGATCACCCGTACGCCGTCCGCCTCGACCATGCGGGCCCGGCGGAAGCCGAACCACCGGGTGTAGAACTCCTCGGTCGCGTCCTGGTCGGTGCAGTTGAGGCCGACGTGCGACCAGCGTGCCTCGATTGCGGTGCGTTCTGGCATCTGGGGCCGCCTCACTTGGCGATGATGGGTGTGAACGGCACGGTGTCGTGCACGTTCTGCATGTACGTGATCAGGCCATCGGCCACCTCGAAGTAGTTGCAGACGTCCGCCTCCACCGACTCGCCATCGGCGCTGCGGCCCGAGATGTGCGACAGGACGGCCGCACGGTCTCCGTCGATCACGATGTGCACCGGCATGTTGGCGAAGAACGCCCAGGTCCGCGGGAAGCCCCGCATCATCTCCCGGAGCGTCTCGCGTCCCTCGACATGGCCGGCGAGCTGCTCGTCCATGGTCTGGTCCTCGGCGAACAGATCGGACCAGGCGTCCCACTCACCGGCGTTCGCCAGCGTGTAGTAACGGTCGACCACTTCCGCGGTGTTCATGATGTCCCACTTCCTGGTTGGGTGGTACGGATCACTGGGGCAGTGCGACGCCGAGCTGGGCCATCAGACCGGTGGTGTCGGCCTGCACCCACCGCTCCACGACCTTGTGGCCCGCCACCCGGTAGACCTCGATGCTGGTCCACGTCACGGGCTTGCCGGTCGCCTCCACACCGAACATGGCGCCCACGTGCCGGCCGGTGAAGGTGATCTGCATGACGACCTTGTCGTCGCCCGCCGCGTAGAGGCCGTCGAGGTTGGCGGTGAAGTCGAGGGTGCCGTGGACGTCCCTGATGATCCCCTTCAGCTCTTCCAGGCTGTCCACGCTCCAGGCCGGGTTGTGGTCCACGAAGTCGTCGGAGAACAGCTCGTCCATGGCGTCGTAGCGGCGCTCGTTGACCACGTCGCTGACCCTCTGGACGAGGGCGACGTTGTCCTCCTGCACCGAGATCTGCTCGCGCAGACCCAGCAGGTCGTCGACCGCCCACCGCTCGGCGAAGCGGCCGTCCCGCACCCGCCATATCTCGGTGGTCTCCCACATGACGTCGCGGCCTGTGGCCGGGACGCCCAGTACGGGGCCGACGTGAGTGCCCGTGAGGTGGACCCGGGTCACGACCCGGTCGCCCGCCTCCAGGACCTCCTCGAGTTCACCGCGGATCTCCAGGGTGGCGTGGGCGTTCCTCAGTGCGTCGAGGTAGGAGTCGACGCCGTTGATGTCGAAGCCGGGGTGGTGGTCCACGAAGTCGGGGCTGATCACCTCGGCGATCTCGTCGAGGTCGCCGCTGTTGAAAGCGGCGAGGAAGCGGCGGTAGAGCGCGGCGCCGTTCGCGGCCGCGGTCGTCGGGTCAGTACTCATGATGTCCGTCCTGTTGTCGGTGGTGATGGTGTGTGCGCGATCAGGTCGGCCGCCTTCTCGCCGATCATCACGCAGGCCGCGTTGGTGTTTCCCGACACGATGTGCGGCATGATCGACGCGTCGGCGATCCGCAGTCCGTCGATCCCGTGCACCCTCAACTCCGCGTCGACGACGGCCATGGGGTCGTCGCCCATGCGGCAGGTGCCCACCGGGTGCCAGAGTGTGGACGTGTTGGCGCGGATGAAGGCGCGAAGCTCCTTGCGCCCCGTCACCGCCTTGCCCGGGGCGAGTTCCGGGCCCCGTATCCCGTCGAAGGCCGTGCGGGCGGCCAGCTCGCGGGCGAGAGTCAGGCCCTCGGCCAGCACCTCGACGTCGACCTGGCGCTGCAGGTAATTGGCACGTACGACGGCGGTGTCCGCCGGATCGGCGCCGCGCAGCCGCACGCTGCCGCGGCTGGCAGGGTGCAGCAGGATCGGTGCGAAGGTGAATCCCGGCCCCTCCCACAGCTCGGCGGACGCGGTCGGCGGCAGGAATTTGATGGGGCCGAAGGTGAACTGCAGGTCCGGTGACGTTGGCCGCCCCGGCTCGGCCGCTCCGGTGAACCCGGCCGCCGCGGCTCCGGCAGCGGTGTGGGTGAACATGCCAGCCTCGGAGAGCAGCGCGCCGGCCGGGTGCTCGTGGAGTGCCTGGTGGCACAACGGTACGAAGGGATGGTCCTGGAGGTTCTCGCCGACGCCCGGCAGGTCCCGCACGACGGGCAGGCCGTGCTCGCGCAGGTGGGCGGCCGGACCGACACCGGAGAGCATCAGCAACTTGGGGCTCTCGAAGGCGCCTGCGCTGACGATCGCCTCCTGTTCCACGCCGACGGTGTGCCGGACGCCGTCCTGGACGTACTCGACACCGGTCACCCGCACTCCGGTGAACAGGAGCCGGGTGACCTGTGCCCGTACCTCGACACGCAGGTTCGGCCGGTCGGCCACCGGGGCCAGGTAGGCCGAGGCCGTGCTGCTGCGTTCGTTGTCCGGCGTCCGGGTCGTCTGGTAGAAGAAGCCGCCGCCCTCCTGCTGGGCGCCGTTGTAGTCGAAGCCCTCCGTGCCGGAGCTCGCGCCCGCGCCCGCGCCGAAGCCGAGTTCGCGGGTGGCCGCGACGAAGCTGCGAGCGACCGGGCTCGGATCGTCCAGATCACGCACGCGCACCGGTCCCCGGGTGCCGCGGTCCACCGAACCGGTCGGCGCCTGGGCATAGTTCTCGGCGCGCCTGAAGTACGGAAGGACCTCATCGAAGGACCAGCCGGTGTTGCCCTCCCGGGACCAGCGGTCGTAGTCGTCCCGGTGGCCGCGCACCCACATCAGGGCGTTGACCGAGCTACTGCCACCGAGCACCTTGCCGCGGGCGACCGGCACGACGCGTCCGTCGAGACCGGGTTCAGCCTCGGTGGCGTATCCCCAGTCGATCCGCGGACTCCAGTCGGAGGTCAGCAGGCCGATCACGGAGGCCGCGTCGGTGCGGCGTAATTCCGGCCTGGTGTCCTGGTCCCCGGCCTCGAGCAGCACGACGGTACGTGAGGGGTCGGCGCTGAGCCGGCTCGCGACCACCGCTCCGGAGGAGCCGGCGCCCACCACCACGTAGTCGGCGCTCCGGCCGCCGGGGCTCACCGCCGTCCCCGGACGCCGTCGCCTTCGGTGGCGGACAGCGGGGTGAGGTCGTCGACCCGGTAGGTGACGATCCGCAGATCACCGTCGTCCTTGCGCAGGCGCCAGGTCTGATGGGCGCGGAAGCTGCTGCGGGTGCGGTCGGTGGTGTCCGTCGCCGTCCACACCACGGTGATCGCCAGCTCGATGAGGTCACCGCGCAGCTCGCACCGTATCTCCTCGACGGTGTGGGACTGGTCGGCGAAAGCCTTGCCGACCCCCTCGTACCAGTCGAGGAAGTCGTCGTGGCCGCGCAGGGTGCGCTCCGGGAAAACCATCTCCAGACCCTCGTCGCGCACTCGCGGCAGCATCCGGTCCACGGGCTCGTGGGCGCTCAGGTCGTCGAACCACTCGTAGACGAACCTCGTGATGGACTGATCCGCTTCCATGGATTTCCCCTATCTCTGGGCAGGGCTGATCGACGGCCTTTCAAGAAATGCCGCGCACGGGCTGTGTTGTGCGGAATTCCACTTGTTTCAGCGAAACTCCCGGCCACACAAGAAACGTAGGATCGGCGTCGACCGACTGTCAATCAATTCCTCCGCCCGGGCACTACTTTCGGGAAATCCGGAAAGTAGTACCGGAGAGGCATTCAGGCAGCGGGAGATGTTTGGCCTGTGCGCACCGCTGCCGGCATGCGGTCCTGCGACGCCCGGCGTGCGGCGAACCCCGCTCCGGTAAGGCTGTACACCCCGGCCGCCGACACCAGGGCCATGTGATGGTGCCAGCCCGGGAAGGAGCGCCCCTCGAAGTCGCTCATGCCGAACTCCTCCGCCAGGAGGCGTACGCAACCCTTGGCACGCTGGAGATGGCCGATCAAGGCCATGACATCGTTCGGACCCAGGTGCACGTTGTTGGTGACCCAGTAGCGCACGAGCCCCTCGCCCCCGTCCCCGTCGTCCAGCTGCCGGTAGACCACCCCCGTCGAGCCGCCCCCCGCGCCCGGCAGCCTCACCTGATGGGCCAGCAGTCGTGTGCGTCGACGCGTCCGCATGCCGTGGTCCGCCACCTGCCGTGCCAGGATCCGCGCCGGCGCCTCGGCGAAACCGTCCAGGGCCTCGAAGGGGCCGGAGAACGGATCGGACAGGCCGGCCGCGGTGGGGCGGGCTCCCCGGCGCGACGGGGCCGTGGCACCGATCAGGAACTGATGCCCGCGCTCGCACAGGGCGCTGATCAGCCGGTCGACGCCGGATTCACAGCGCAGGTCGGTGACGACCGGAAGGGTGAGCGGGATCCCGGGCCTGCCGAGGCCCCCACACGCCTCGAGGACGTTGCGCCACAGCGGACGCGGCGTCGAGCCGGGCGGTATGCGGGCGCGCGCCTTGCGCTCGTGGTCGCTCGTCCAGTCCTGCTCCAGGACCAGTTGCCACTCGACGGGGAGCGCGTCGGAGCGTGTGGCGATGAACCCGCCCAGAGCGAACTGGCTGTTGACCGGACGGCTCTGGCCCGCGATGCGCCGTCGAGCGACGCCCACCGAGTGGGCTCCGCGTTTGGGGATGACGGCTGTGTCCACCACCCAGGCCTGCGGTCTGCTGACGGAGGTCACCCAGTCCGCGAGGGCCCGGGTGATGTGCGACCAGTCCCACGGGCTCTGATTGACGAATTGCTGGAGCGACTGGGCGGCACGATCGGCGCTCCAGCCCGGATACTGCTCCGCCATGCGGCGGATACTCTTGCGGCCCTGGAGGGTCAGCAGCCCCGCGAGATACACCTCGGCCCATTTGCGCTGATCGGCTCGGGGCAACGGATAGAAAAGCCCTCTGCTGAATTCCCGGAAAGATTCCCGCTCACACTGTGGCAGCAGATTGGCGGCGTCGACGAGTCGTGTGGTCATGGGGGCTCCATGGGAGGGTCGCTGGGGCGTCGATGGTGTGCGGCGCCGGCCGTGTGGAGCCCTGACGTACGCGCCGGGGACTGTCCGGCACAACCCACGGTGGGTCAGCCGGTGGCGTCCCGTGTGCTCATCCGGGGGGCGGAGGTTCGACCGCGTACTGGACGCATCCGGGCGAGGCGTGACGGCCAAGGACGCGACGGTCCGGACGCCCGCGGGCCGCGAGTGCGCAGGACAGCCCTCACACCGGCGCGGCCGTCATCGCGTCGCCGACAACGTTGTAGGCGAATGCGGCAGATACCATGGTCAAATGATGGTGGAGGCCGCGGTAGGAGCGCCCTTCGAAGTCCAGGAGCCCGAAACCGGCTTGAAGCTCCGTCATGGCCTGCCGGTTACGCACGCCACGATGGGCCGAAACCATCACCTGGTCGAGGTTGCCCCGGACCGCGTTGGTGACCCAGAACCTGCTGAACTCGTCCTGCCCGTTCACCTCGGCGACGATCCTCACCGGGCGTGGGGTGGCCTCCGCGCCGGGGACGGGGAGCAGGCCGGCGGGTGACGACAGCAGCCGGCCGCGCGGCACGGTCGCGATGCGCCCCAGTGGGCCCGCCGGCGGGCGGGCATGCGGGACGGCAAGGCGCGTGGTGACGGCCTCGAAGTGGCCGCGCACGGTGGCGGCGCCCGGCTTGCCGGCCCGGGCTACCGGGCGAGGGACGGTCGGCGGGGCCGCCGGGGCGCCGCCGGCGGTGATCCGGAAGCCGGGGTCCACTTGAAAGACGTACCTGAGGCCTCGTTCGTCGAGCGCCGCCATCAGCGGTGCCGCGTCCTGGAGGTGGCGGAGGTCCCCGACGACGGGTCTGGGCGTGAGCTCCCAGCGTGTGAGCATCTCCTCCAGCATGTCCGAGATCTCCGACCACTCCGGTTTCGCGGTCACCGTGTCCGGTATGTACGCGGCTCGGCGCAGATCCCGGTCGGTGGACCACCCGCCGACGAGCGCGATACGCCAGTCCACCGGTACGTTCGCCCGCGCCGAGGCGAGCGAGACGCCCAGGACGAGCTGGCTGTTGACGGTACGGCCGAGTTCGGGGACGAATCGTCTCTGCACACCGACGGAGCGGTCGCCGCGCTTGGGGATGATCACTCGGTGGACGACCCATGCGTCGGGCGCGATCTCGCCCTCGACCCGGGCCGCTATCCGCGCCCGCACCGGCTCCCAGTCCCACGGGCTCTGGTTGATGAACTGCTGGAGCGATTGTTTCGCGCGGTCGACCGGCATGCTGTCGGCTATCCGGCGAACCGATTTCCTGCCGTCGGCGAGCAGCAGCCCACGGAGATAAACTTTCGCCCACCGGCGTTGATCGGAACGCGGCATCGTACTGAATGCGTCTGCCGCAAAAGATAATGGTTCTGTATCACTGTGCGGCGTTTCTAGCATGTCAGGTTGCATCAGAAATCCTTTCCGAAACATCTGGCGATCTCCGCACCGAAGGCACTCGCAGCTTCCTACGGGTCAGCACCACCTGCAACGTGGATTTAACGTAGTTGCACCCCTTTGCATCGATAGGACCTGGTCGAGTCATGGCACTTCCCGCACGTGTAGGCGCGAGCCGTAATGGGTAAATCCCGTGTTGGTCTCGCCGGTCGCTCAGGCAGCCGGGAGGCGGTTGATATCCGCGGCCAATCGTGCGACGGCGGCCAGCGGAATGGCCGCCAACTCCGGACGCCGCCTTGTTTCGTAGACCGCCTCGTACACCGCCTTGTCGAGCAGGTGGGCGGTCAGAAGGGCGCCGAATTCACGGGGGTCTTGGCCCGCGACGGCCGCGTAACCCCCGCAGAAGGCGGCCTGCCGGCGGACGCGCCATGCGTCCCTGGCCCCTCCCCGCGCGCCGCCGGGGGCCGGGGCGGCGCCGCCCGGCCGGTCGTGGTGCGCCGCGTAGTCGAAGGACCGCAGCATCCCGGCGACGTCCTTCAACGGCGAGTGCCGGGAGCGCCGTTCGTCCAGCGGTGCGTTCGGCTCACCCTCGAAATCCACGATCCGCCAGCCGCGGCGCGTCCGCAGGACCTGACCGAGGTGCAGGTCCCCGTGGATGCGCTGGTCGGGCCAGAGGCCGTGAACGGGCAGCGCGGCCACCGCGGCGTACGCGGCCAGGACCGGCTCCGCGTGGGGAGCCAGGCTCGGCACCTCGGCCGTCGCCGCGTCGAACCTGGCCCGCATCCCCGCCGCCAGCGCCGCCGTGCCCGACTCGGTCACGGCCGCGGTGCCGCCCGCACGGGCCAGTTCCCGGTGGATCTCCGCGACCGCCCCGCCGAGATCGCGGACAGCGGTGGCGAAGGCGCCGGGCTCGTGCGCGGCGCCGGGCGAGGGAGGTACTTCTCGCCCGGCGCCGCCGGCCTCCGGCAGGTCCGTGAGCGCGCTGCGCCAGCCGTCCTCCGCGTCCGCGATGTACTCTTGGAGGACGGCGAGGGTGGCGTGCGAGCGGCCCAGCCGCCCGGTCAGCGCGCCGAGCAGGCGCGGGACGCTCCGCGACCCCGCGTCCCGCAACAGCAGCTGGACCTCCAGGTCCGGGTTGGTGCCCGGCTCCAGCCGCCGGAAGACCTTCAGCAGGTAGCGGTCCTCGACGAGTACCGAGGTGTTGCTCTGCTCGACGCCGAGCGGCCGGGAGCGCAGCGGCCGGGCGGGCAGCCGCGGCCCGGGCAGTCCCGCTTGCGGACACAGGCCCGGCACACCGCGGCGAGCCGCGATCCGGCGTATCAGGGCGTCCACCAGCTCCGGGTCGCCGAGGGCGTCGTAAAGCACGACGCCGAGCCGCTGTGCGATCACGTCCGGGCGCAGGCCGGTGGGCAAGGACGTACGTACGCCAAGCGGCACCTGGTAGGTTCCCCCGCCCGCCCCGTCGGCGTGGTGGACGCGTACCACGGCGACGACTCCGCGCACACGTGCTGCCGGGGTGTCGTCGACGGGGGCGAACGGGTGGATGTGCAGCACCTCCGTGCGGACGGGCGAGCGTCCCCCGGAGGGGAACCACGACTGGCTCGGCAGCCAGTCGTTGAGGGCGACAGCCAGGTCGGGCATGGACATCATGGTGGGAATCCGTTCGTGGCGACGGCGGTACCGGGCAGGGGCGGTGTGCGGCGGATCAGCCGGCGCCCTCCGGACCGGCCTCTATCGCCTCAGCGCTCCCATCGCCGCGCACCCGCACGCTCAGCCAGAGGAAGCCATGGCCGCCGAGGGCCAGTTGGTAGGGAGCCTTTGTGATGGCGGGGAAGGCCACACCACCGGTGACCTCGGTGGGCACGGTGCCCGCCGCCTCGCTGAGGTCGAGCGCCACCGGCTGCGGGTGCCCGGAGAGGTTGTTGACGCACACCATGAGGTCGTCGGGGCCATCAGCACGCTTCAACCGCCGCGCGTAGGCCAGTACGCTGCTGTTGCCCGTCTCCAGCGGCTCGAAGGTGCCCTGGCCGAAGGCGGGGTGTCTGCGCCGCACGGTGAGCATGGTGCGCGTCCAGTGCAGCAGTGACGCGGGAGCGGCGAGTTGTGCCTCCACGTTGACCGACGCGTAGCCGTAGGTGAGGCCCGAGACGATCGGGAGGATGAGCCGGCCCGGGTCCGCGGTGGAGAATCCGGCGTTGCGGTCGGGCGTCCACTGCATCGGCGTGCGGACGCCGTCGCGGTCGCTGAGCCAGATGTTGTCGCCCATACCGATCTCGTCCCCGTAGTAGAGGACGGGCGAGCCGGGCAGCGACAGCAGCAGGGCGGTCAGCAACTCGATCTGGTCGCGGTCGTTGTCGAGCAGCGGCGCGAGGCGGCGGCGTATGCCGATGTTGGCCCGCATGCGCGGGTCGCGCGCGTACTGCGAGTAGATGTAGGCGCGCTCGACCTCGGTGACCATCTCCAGCGTCAGCTCATCGTGGTTGCGCAGGAAGATGCCCCACTGGCTGCCCGAGGGGATGGCGGGCGTCTGGGCGAGGATCTCGGTTATCGGCCGGCTGTCGGCCATGCGCAGCGCCATGAAGATGCGGGGCATCAGCGGGAAGTGGAACGCCATGTGTGCCTCGTCACCGCCGACGGCCGGGTCGCCGAAGTACTCCACGGCGTCCTTGGGCCACTGGTTGGCCTCCGCGAGCAGCACCCGGCCGGGGTACTCGTCGTCCACGACCTTGCGAACCATCTTCAAGAAGGCGTGGGTGCGCGGCAGGTTCTCCCCGTTGGTGCCCTCCTCGGCGAAGAGGTAGGGCACCGCGTCCATCCGGAATCCGTCGATCCCCAGGTCGAGCCAGAAGCGCAGCACGTCCAGCATCGCGTCCTGGACCTTCGGGTTCTCGTAGTTGAGGTCCGGCTGGTGGTGGAAGAAGCGGTGGAAGAAGTACTGACCGCGTACCGGGTCGAACGTCCAGTTGGAGCTCTCGGAGTCGACGAAGATGATCCGGGCGTCGGCATATCCGCGATCGTCGTCGGCCCAGACGTAGAAGTCGCCGTAGGGCCCCTGCGGATGGCGCCGGGACTCCTGGAACCACGGGTGCTGGTCGGAGGTGTGGTTCATGACGAGGTCGGTGATGATCCGCAGTCCGCGGGCGTGGGCGGCGTCCAGCAGCTCGATGAAGTCCTCGATGGTGCCGTGCTCGGGACGCACTCTGCGGAAGTCGCTGATGTCGTAGCCGCCGTCGCGCAAGGGTGACGCGTAGAACGGCGGCAGCCAGAGGCAGTCCACGCTCAGCCACTCGAGGTAGTCCAGCTTCTCGGTGAGGCCGCGCATGTCGCCGGTCCCGTCGCCGTCGCTGTCGTAGAAGGAACGCACGAGCACCTCGTAGAAGACCGCCCGCTTGTACCAGTCCCGCTCCACGGGCATGGCACGCGCGCTGCCGTGTACCTCGGCGGCGTGCGGGACGGCGGTCTCGTCGGTGGCTTCGTCAGGCATTGCCGCTCCAGGTGAAGACGCGGGCGACCGGGCCGCCCGGGAGGATCGTGATCGTGCCGCCGCCGAGCGTGACCCCCTCGCCGGTCAGCGCGTCACGCGCGGTGATCGTGCCGTCGGGGCCCGCGCCGGGCAGGGGTCCGCGCAGTTCGAGACGTCCGGCCGCCGGGCGGTCGGGGGCGAGCGAGACGACGCACAGCACGGCGTCGCCCGTGGCCGGGTCGGTCTTCGAGAACGCGATCAGCGCGTCGTGCGCGATGTCGTGGAAGCGCAGTGTGCGCAGCCCGCCGAAGGCCGGATGAGCCCGCCGCAGCCGGTTGAGCGTCGCGATCCACGGCTGAAGGTCGCGGCCGGTGGCCGCGCTCGCCGCCCAGTCGCGGGGGCGCAGTTCGTACTTCTCCGCGTGTGCGTACTCCTCGCCGCCGTCCCCGAGCGCCTCGTTCTCGCAGAGCTCGAAGCCCGCGTAGACGCCCCACGTGGGTGAGAGGAGGGCGGCGAGGGCGGCGCGGGAGGCGAAGACGGCCGGCGAGCCCTGCTGGAGGTGGGCCGGCAGGATGTCGGGTGTGTTGACGAAGAGGTTGGGGCGCAGGTAGTCGACCGAGCCGGCCAGTTCGGTCAGGTACGCGGTCAGCTCGCGTTTCGTCGTCCGCCACGTGAAGTACGTGTAGGACTGGGTGAATCCGGCCTTCGCCAGTCCCTTGAGGACAGCGGGCCTGGTGAACGCCTCGGCGAGGAACAGCACGTCGGGATGGCTGTTCTTGACGGTGCCGATCAGCCAGTGCCAGAAGTCGCGCGGCTTGGTGTGCGGGTTGTCCACCCGGAATATCCGCACGCCGCGTTCGGCCCAGAACAGCACCACGCGCAGCAGTTCCTCGTACAGGCCGGCCGGCTCCTGGTCGAAGTCGAGCGGGTAGATGTCCTGGTACCGCTTGGGCGGGTTCTCGGCGAAGGCGACCGTACCGTCGGGCCGCGCGGTGAACCACTCCGGGTGCGAGACCACCCACGGGTGGTCGGGAGAGCACTGGAACGCCAGGTCGAGCGCCACTTCGAGCCCGTGCTCCGCGGCCGCGGCGACGAAATGGCCGAACTCGTCCAGGGTGCCGAGCTCCGGGTGGACGGCATCGTGTCCGCCGTCGGCGGAGCCGATCGCCCAGGGTGAGCCGACATCGCCGGCCGCGGCCGTCAGCGCGTTGTCGGGTCCCTTGCGATGGGTCACACCGATGGGATGGATCGGTGGCAGGTAGAGGACGTCGAAGCCCATTCGCGCGATGCGGGGCAGCTGCGCCTCGGCGGTGGCGAATGTGCCGTGCACGGGCTTGCCGTGCTCGTCGCGGCCGCCGGTGGAGCGGGGGAACAACTCGTACCAGGCGCCGGCCAGCGCCCGTGGCCTGTCCACCCTGACTTGGAGCTCCGCTCCGATGGTGAGCAGTTCACGCAGCGGACGGCGGTCGGCTGCCGTGGTGGTACGGCCGTCGAGTGCGAGTGCGACGCGGTCGGCGAGCGGAACACGCCGGTCGCGCAGCGCCCCGGCCGCGCGGTGCAGCCAGGCACGGCCGGCGTCGGCTCCGCCGGGTGATGACTGTTCCGCGTGGCGTTCCAGCAGCCGTGCTCCGTCCTCCAGTTCGTTGTCGAGGTCTTCCGCCGTCCAGCCGTCGTCCAGCTTGGCCCGCATCCCGTGCCGCCAGGTCGCCCACGGATCGCTCCATGCCTCCACGCGGTAGGTCCACACGCCGGGCCGGTCGGGCACGGCGGTTGCCGCCCAGCGGTCGGCTCCGGCGTCGACACGTTCCATCGGGAGCACTTCGCGGTCGCCGCCGGGCCCCGGCCCGCGCAGGACGACCGCGGCCGCCAGCTCGTCATGGCCTTCGCGCCATATGGTGGCAGCCACCGGTACGTGTTCACCGACAACAGCCTTGGACGGATAGCGACCCCCGTCGACAACGGGAGTGACTTCGTCGATCCCCAATCGCCCAATCATGGTGCGTCACCTCTTCTTCTGCGATGCCGTCATCATGTGGAGCGATCACCCGCAGAAGAAAGCGATGCGGGCAATCAGTGGCGCACTTCCTGGACTTAACGCAATTGCGAAGCGGCCGATGTCCGCTGCCGGGACATTCTTTCCACTTCCAGAAGTAGTCACCGCGACCCACCCGGCGCTTGCTGCCGACAGCCATGGAGAGTTCACTCGGACTCGTTCGCGACGGGCCTTTGACGGCCTTTCTCAACGAACACGCACGGGGCTCGTTCCCCATTCAACGAAACCATGATCTCGGGAGTCATTCGTGTCGAAACGTATCCTGGTGGTTCTCTCCGAATTCGGTTACTGGGGAGAAGAACTCGTCGGTCCCGTCGAAGCGTTCGACGCCCGCGGCTACCGCATCACCTTCGCCACACCGACCGGGCAGCGAGCCCAGGCACTGCCGCCGAGTTACGACCCGGATTACGTCGACCCCCCGCTGGGCCGTTCCGTCACCACGCGGGACATGGCGCGCAAGGTCCGGGAGATCGACGCCTCCACCCGCCTCGACAGCCCGCTGAGCCTTCAGCAACTCATACCCGAACGGCCCTACTTCAGCTCGCTGAACCACCTGCGGGAGCTGGAGGAGTACCACCGGCTGCGCGACGCGGCCGTCGGGGACCTCGTGGCCGGCTTCGACGCGCTGGTCATCGTCGGTGGCAGCGGCCCGATCGTGGACCTCGCGAACAACGAGCGGCTGCACGAGGTCGTGCTGGGCTTCGCCGCCGCGGACAAGCCGATCCTGGCCGAGTGCTACGGCGTCGCCGTGCTGGCCTTCGCCCGTGACCTGGAGACCCGCGCGAGCCTGCTCCAGGGCAAGCACGTCACCGGCCATCCCAAGGAGTACGACTACAAGGACGGCACAGGCTTCGTGGGCGTCGACTTCAACATGGGCCCGCCCCCGTACCCGCTGGAGTACATCCTGCGCGACGCGACCGGCCCCGACGGCGGCTTCCACGGCAACGTCGGCAAGGAGACGTCCGTCATCGTCGACCACCCGTTCGTCACCGCCCGCTCCACGCCGGACTCCGCCCCCAGTGGCGAGCTCCTGGTGCGGGTCCTGGAGAACGGCCTTCGTCGCTACGGCTGGTAGCCGGCCGACCCCACCCACGAACCAGGAGCAGTGACATGCGAGCCAGACCAGGGAAGACCGCGATCTACGAGCAGTTCGCGGCCGACGGCATCACCTACATGTTCGGCAATCCGGGCACCGTGGAGCAGGGCTTCCTCGACGAGGCGGGCCGCTCCGGGATGTCCTACCTGCTGACCCTCCACGAAGGCGTGGCGGTGGGCATGGCGGACGGATACGCTCGCGCCGCCCAGCGGCCCGGCCTGGTCCAGCTCCACACCGGAGTGGGCCTCGGCAACGGGATCGGCATGCTGTACCAGGCCAAACGCGGCGGTTCACCGCTGGTCGTGCTGGCCGGGGACGCCGGCGTGCGCTACGACGCCATGGACGCCCAGATGGCCGCCGACCTGGTGACGATGGCCGAGCCGGTGACCAAGTACGCCACCCGCGTCCTCGACCCGGCCTCCACGCTGCGGGTACTGCGGCGGGCCGTCAAGATCGCGATGACCCCGCCGCGCGGCCCGGTCCTCGTGGTCCTGCCCGCCGACGTACTCGACCAGGTCACCACCGAGACCGCGGTGCCCACCTCGCTGCCCGACACCCGGTCCGCGCCGTCGCCCGAGCTGGTGGAGCGTGCCGCCAGCACGCTGCTGGCCGGGCGGCGGCCACTGATCCTCATGGGCGACGGCGTCGCCGCCAGTGGCGCACAAGCCGAACTCAGGGAAGTCGCACAGCGGTTGGGAGCACCGGTGTGGGGCGTCAACTCCTCTGAGGTCAACTTCGACACCACGCACCCGCTGTACGGGGGCCAGCTGGGCCACATGTTCGGAGCCGACAGCGCCCGCGTGGTCGCCGGCGCCGACTCCGTGCTGGTCGTGGGGACCTATCTCTTCCCCGAGGTGTTCCCCTCGCTGACCAGCCCCTTCCACGAAGACGCCCAAATCGTCCACATCGACCTGGACGCGTACGAGATCGCGAAGAACTTCCCCGTCGACCTCGGCATGGTGGCCGACCCCAAGCTCGCCCTCGCGGCGCTGGCCGGCGCCATGGACCGGCAGGGCGCGGGCGGTGTACCCCACGAACGGCGCCCGGCGGCCGGTACGGGCGACACGGCCGGCACGGGCGGCGCCGAGGACGACTCCCTCCTCGACCTGTTCGTCCGCACACTGGCCGAACGCGCCCCGGCCGAGCTCGCTGTCTTCGACGAGGCGCTGACCGCGTCCGGTCCGCTGGCGCGGCACCTGCCGCCCAGAGAGCCCGGCCGGTTCTTCCAGACCAGGGGCGGCTCGCTCGGCGTCGGCATCCCGGGCGCGCTCGGCGTCAAGCTGGCCCGCCCGGAACTGCCGGTGGTCGGTTTCACCGGCGACGGCGGCAGCATGTACACCATCCAGGCACTGTGGACGGCGGCGCGCTACGGCATCGGCGCGAAGTTCGTCATCTGCAACAACCACCGCTACCGGCTGCTCGACCTCAACATCGAGCAGTACTGGGACGGTCTCGGCATCGCCCGGCACACCGCTCCGGCGGCGTTCGACCTGTCGGATCCGGCGATCCGCTTCACGGACCTGGCGGGCTCCCTCGGCGTGCCCGGCCGCCGGGTCGAGCGGCCCGGCCAGGTGGCCGACGCCGTCGGGGAGATGCTCGCCCACGACGGCCCCTACCTCATCGACCTGGACACCGACTGAGCCCGGCGAAGAACCCGAAGGAGGAAGACACACTCATGGAATCACCCGAGCCTGCCAGGAGGACTGCGCTGTCGGTACCGGCGGTCCGCAGACTCGTCACCCAATGGCAGGCCGCGCTGGCCCGGCGCCCTTCCGCGGCGGACCTGCTGCCGCACCTGGCCAACGGCCTGCTGCTCGAACTGCCAGGACGGACGGTGCGCGGCACCGACGAGTTCCAGGGCCATTTCGAGGAGTTCAGGGCGTGGTATCGCGGGCGGGCGGGCGGCTTCGGCTTCCTGGGCGCCCGGCCCGCCGAGGAGGTCCGCATCCAGCTCGTCTCCCCGATCCATGCGGAGGTGACCATCACACGCGCCGGTTCCGCCGCCCCACAGCAGGAGACCACCCGCCAGATCTGGCGGGTGGTGCTCCAGGGCGGTGTGCCCCGTATCCGCGGCATCGCCTTCGTGCAGCACCCGCCGGTCGTCGCGCTCACCCGCCCCTGACCGCGCGCCACCGATCGACCCGATGGGAAGGACACAACCATGGCCGAGGCCGTGCCGAACCGGTCCGGGCGTCTTGCCGGAAAACGCGTCGGGATCCTCATGGAGAGCGACTTCGTCGAGGACGAGATCTCCTACTACCGCCGCCGTTTCGCCGAGGAGGGAGCCGAGGTCGTGCTGTTGACCCGGCTGTGGGGACAGCGGTCCCTCACCTTCACCGGCCACGAGACCCGCGCGACGGTCACCGTGACAGGCGACCTCGAAGCGCTCGACTACGGTGAGCTGTCGCGCCTGTCCGCACTCGTGGTGCCGGCCGGAATGGTCTCCGACCGGCTCCGCTACACCGATGACCTCGGCGTCCCCGCGCCCGCCGTCGACCTGATGCGGCGCGCCTTCCGGATGCCGAACCTGATCAAGGCGTTCTCCTGCCACGGGCTGCTGCTGGTGTCCGCCGCGCCCGAACTGGTCCGCGGCCGCCCCGTCACCTGCCACAACAACCTGGTGGGCGACGTGCGCAACATGGGCGCGCACTACACCGAGCAGGACCTGGTGATCGACGGGGACCTGGTGACCAGCCGCACGGTCGAGGACTGCCACCTGCTGGCCCGCGGCGTCATCGACCTGCTCGACGTCCGGGCGGTGGCGGCGTGAACCGTCACGCACCGCACCGCCGTGCACCTGGTGCCGGGCCGAGTGCAGGCGAGGCCGGTCATGGCCATTGACCTGGACTTCACCTTCTCCGACACCGTGGCCGGCCGGGTGCTCGCTCGTCGCGGGCGCCAGGTGGAGCTGCGCACCCCCGGCGGCGGCACCGTGGTCGTCCACCTGACAGACGTCACCTACGGGCAGCGGCTGCGCAACCTGGGCGAGCCGTACCAGGACGTGACCGGACGGCTCGACGACCTGCTGGCCCCGGGCGCCCTCGTCTTCAGCCACGGCCCGGTCTACCCGCACGAGGGCGGCCTGCACCACCAGGCCACCGCTGTCGTCGTGGTCAGTGGGCCGGGCTCGCCACTGCCGTACGCGTCGTCCGGCTGGTGGACGGCGCAACTGCGAGGGCTCGCCCGCTTCTACCGGCGCTCCCAGTTCGGCGACGGGCCGATCGACTTCACCGGTTACCGGACCGAGCTCGGCGGGGGCGGCGGCAAGACCACCGTCCACATCCAGGAGACCGACACCATCTCGCGGATGGTGTACGGGATGGCGTCGGCCTTCACGCTCACCGGCGAGGAGGACTTCCTCGACGTGGCCGAGGCCGGGTCGGACTACCTCCACGACCACCTGCGCTCGGTCGACCCGGTCGAGGACATCGTGTCCTGGTACCACGGCCTGGACGCCGGCGGGCCGCGGCCGCGCGGCTTCTACGCGTCGGAGTTCGGTGACGACCGCGGCGCGATACCGGCGTACGAGCAGATCTACGCGCTGGCGGGCCTCGTGCAGACCTACCGGATGACCGGCGCGCCGGCCCTCCTGGCCGACGCCGAGGGCACCGTCCGGCTCTTCGAGCGGTTCTTCGCCGACCGGCGCCTCGGCGGCTATTACTCGCACATCGACCCGGTGACGCTCGATCCGCACCACGCGTCGCTCGGCCCGAACCGGTCTCGCAAGAACTGGAACTCGGTGGGCGACCATGCCCCCGCCTACCTGTTCAACCTGTACGGAGCGACCGGCGACGAACGGTACCTGCACATGCTTGAACATACGTTCGACATGATCGTCACGCACATGCCCGACCGGTCGGCCGACGGCAGCCCCTTCGTCGACGAACGCTTCCACGCCGACTGGACACCGGACCGGTCCTGGGGCTGGCAGCAGGACCGGGCCGTCGTGGGCCACAACCTGAAGATCGCCTGGAACCTCATGCGGATGAACGCCGCGATGCCCAAGCCCGCCTACCGCGAACTGGCCGAACGCATCGGCCGCACCATGCCGGACGTCGGCCGCGATCCGCGGCGCGGCGGCTGGTACGACATGGTCGAGCGCCGAGCGGACCTCGGACGCCATGCGTTCGTCTGGCACGACCACAAGACCTGGTGGCAACAGGAACAGGCCGTCCTGGCCTATCTGGTACTGGCCGGGAACACGGGCGACGACGGCTTCCTGCGGCACGCGGAGGAGGCGTCCGCCTTCTACAACGCCTTCTTCCTCGACCATGACGAGGGCGCCGTCCACTTCTCCGTGCTCGCCGACGGGGTCCCGTACCACGTGGGCGACGAGCGGCTCAAGGGCAGCCACGCGATGAGCATGTACCACGCGGCGGAACTGGCCTACCTGGCCGAGGTGTACGGGCGGCTGCTGGTGCACCGAGAGCCTCTGGACCTGTGGTTCAGGCCCCGCGCTGACGCGTACTACCCGCAGGGGCTGCTGCGCGTGGCGCCCGACATGCTGCCGCCCGGCCGGGTGGTGCTCGATTCGGTCCTCGTGGACGGCGCGCCCCATACCGACTTCGACTCCGCGTCGCTGACCGTGCGGCTCCCGGTGGACCGCGCCCGGCACCTCGTCAGAGCGCGCCTGCGCCCGGTGGGGAGCACGTCGTGACGCCTCCCGCGACAGCCGCCGGGCAGGCGCCGCCACTCCTGGACAGGCTGTGTGTCGGCCCCGGGCGAGCGCAGCCGTTCGGAGCGACCCCGGTGGCCGGCGCGGTCAACTTCGCGGTGCACGCACGTGGCACACCGCGCCTGTGGCTGGTGCTGATGGACCCGGGCACCGGCACTGTACTGGCCGAGTACCCCTTCCCCGACGAGGGCCGCGTCGGCACCGTGCACACCATTCGGCTGTACGGCGCCGAACCCGGCAGTTTCGACTACGGCTACCGCGTCGAGCAACCGACCGGTGCCCGCTCGCCGGTACTGCTCGACCCGTACGCACGGGGGCTGGCCGGGGCGGGCGCGTGGGGCGAACGGCCGCGGTACCGCTCCCGTGTGCTGCCCCTGCCCGGCCCGCCCGCCGTGCCCCGGCCGCTGATCGACCCGGCCGACCTGGTGATCTACGAGGCGCACGTGCGCGGCTTCTCCCGCGATCCCAGCTCGGGCGTAAGCCACCCGGGAACGTTCGCCGGGCTGCGCGAGAAGATCCCGTACCTGCGGGAACTGGGCGTCAACTGTGTGGAACTGCTTCCGATCGCGGAGTTCGACGAGTCCGACAACACGTACACGTCACCGGAGAGCGGCGCCCCGCTGCCGAACTACTGGGGCTACAACACCGTCGGCTTCGCCGCGCCGAAGTCGGCGTACGCGGCCGACCCCACCCCGGCCGGCGCCGACGCCGAACTGCGCGAGACAGTTGGTGCGTTGCACCGGTCGGGCATCCAGGTGGTGCTCGACGTGGTGTTCAACCACACCGCGGAGGGCGGCCGCACGGGACCCATGCTGTCCTTCCGCGGCCTGGACGAGCCGGCGTACTACCTCCTGACGCCGGACGGCGAGCCGCTCAACATCACCGCCACCGGCAACACCGTCAACGCCGGCCATCCGATCACCTCGCGCTTCATCCTCGACTGTCTTCGTGACTGGGTCACCCGCTACGACGTGGACGGATTCCGCTTCGACATGGCGTCCATCCTCACTCGGGGGGCGGACGGCCGGGTCATGGACGATCCACCGCTGCTCGCGGCCGTCGCGCACGACCCGGTGCTCGCCGGACGGCTGCTGATCGCCGAGGCCACCGACGCCACCGGGCTCGACCAGGTGGGATCCTTCCCCGGCCACGGCCGGTGGAGCGAGTGGAACGGCCGCTACCGCGACGCGGTACGGCGCTTCCTGCTCGGCAGGCGGGGCAGCGCCGGCGAATTCGCGACCCGCTTCGTCGGCTCACCCGACCTGTACACGGGCCGTCCCACCACCGCGTCGGTCAACTACATCACCTGCCACGACGGCCTCACCCTCGCCGACTGGACGTCCTACGACCGGCGGCACAACGAGGACAACGGCGAGGGGGGTGACGACGGCATTCCCGACGAGGAGAGCTGGAACTGCGGCTACGAGGGGCCGACCGACGATCACAGGGTGCTGCGCCTGCGCGAGCAGCAGCGCCGCAACGCGCTGCTGCTCCTGCTGACCAGCGCCGGCGTCCCCATGCTGCTCGCCGGCGACGAGTTCGGGCGCACGCAGCGCGGCAACAACAACGCCTACAGCCAGGACTCGCCTGTGAGCTGGCTGAACTGGTCGCACACCGGCGGTCAGGCGGCACTGCTGCGTTTCGTCTCCCACTGCGTCGCGTTCCGCCGTGCCCACCCGGTGCTGCGGCGCACCACACACCCCGACGGCGCCCTGCCCGACGGATGGAGCTACCCGCCGGTGAGCTGGCACGGTGAGACGCCGGGAGAGCCGGACTGGCACCCGTCGTCGACCCTGCTGGCGGTCATGCTGCACCAGCAGCAGCCGGTGGGCACGGCGGACACGGTCTACCTGGCGGCCAACACCGGCGGCGCTCGGCGTACCGTCCGGCTGCCCGGGCCGCCGCCGGGTACGCGCTGGCACCTGTCCATGGACACCGGCGCGCCACCACCGCTGGACAGCCACCCGCCGGGGCGGGAGCCCGCCCTCGTGCGCGGCTCGCTCCAGCTCGCCGGACACAGCGTGGTCGCCCTGACGGCCCGCTGAGTCCGCCGCGCGGCGAGTACCCGTACGACCTGACACGAGAGGAACGGACATGGCCACGGACACGGCCTTCGAGGCACACCTCGCCTTCTCGGGCAAGATCGCGGCGCTGCACCTGCGCGGCGATCTGCGGGACGGGGACACGGCGCGGCTGCGTGAGTTGCTCGACGGGATCGCGGCGGGCGCGGTGCGCCGGGTGGTACTGCACATGGCGGACGTCACGTCGGTGACGGGCGCCGTCGTCCGCTGCCTCGCCCTGGGCCAGCAGGGGCTCGCCCCGGGCACCGAGGTGATCGTGGACGGCGCCGCCTTCCCGGTGCGCCGCGCGCTGCGGCTCGGCGGCCTCGCGCCGTTCGTCTGCCTGGTCGACGCGGCGCTGGCGCCGGCGGGCTGACCGGCGCCATTCGGGCCCCCGGGCCCCC
>NZ_JAGIQL010000398.1 GCF_017813245.1 Streptomyces montanisoli | reverse complement strand
CCAGCCGCGGCCGGCTTGCCCGTCACATCGGTGGCCGGAGTTCAGCCGTATGCTCTTCCGATCTGGCGCGTACCGCGTGCCGCCCGACTGCGGAACCTGCGCCCGGGCGAGCCCGGACCGGGCGGTACGGGCCGGGCTCGCCCGTCACCGCGACACTTCCCGGCGCCCCGGCACGGGCCAACACCCGGCACGGCGCCGCGTGTGAACGCCCACGCGGATGCACGGCGCGGGCGGGGCGCGTACAGCGTGCCGCCCGAGGGTGGACCCGGCACCCGGGCGACGCACCGGACCGGGCGGTACGGGCCGGGCTTGCCCGCCACGGCGACACTTCCCGCCGCTCCCGCACGGGCAAGCACCCGGCGTGAGAGTCCGCGCGGACGCGTACCGCGTGCTGCCCGGGGGTGGAACCGGCGCCCGGCGACGCGCCGGACCCGACGGGTACGGGCCGGGCCAGGCTTGCCCGCCACGGCGACGCTCCCTCGGCGCCCCCGCACGGGCCAACACCCGGCACGGCGCCGCGCGTGAACGCCCGCGGGGCCGCGCCGTGCGGGCGG
>NZ_JAGIQL010000397.1 GCF_017813245.1 Streptomyces montanisoli | reverse complement strand
GCCCGCGCCTCGGAGGAGCCCCGCGAGGAGCCCCGCGAGGGGCGCCGGGGGCGCCCTGAGGACCAGCAGCAGGACGCGCAAGCGCCGGAGGCGCCAGGACGCCGAGTACCCGGGCCGCAGGCGCCGGAAGGGCAAGAACCGGGACCCCGGACGCCGGAACGCCGGGACACGCAGTCCCCGTTCCAGCCGCCACCGGTGCAGGGGCAGCAACGGCCGCAGGGGTACGGCACAGGGGAGGAGCCGCACGCCGGGCGGCACACGGGCGGGTCTGTCCCGCCGGACGCGCCACCGGTGCAGGCGCAGGAACGCCCGGCCGGGGACGGTACGGGCCGGGCAGCCGAGGAGAGCCCGGCACCCGGACCCGACTGGTGGAGCCTGCCGCCCAGCGGCTTCAGCGACCCCGAGGGCGACGCAGACGGTGACGCCGACGGCGACGACGATCCGCCCTCGCCCTACCGGCCGCGCCTCCACGGCATCTGGCGCGACGGCCCCGGCCCCTTCGACGACTCCGCCGGCCACGTGCCCGCGGGCGGCGGCCGGCCCGGCGGCGGCTCCGG
>NZ_JAGIQL010000396.1 GCF_017813245.1 Streptomyces montanisoli | reverse complement strand
CGGCGCGTGCGGGCAGCTCGCCCTGTGCCTGGCCGGGCACGCCCGGCGCATCGCCGGCCGGGCGCGCTCCGTCGTTCCCGTCCCCGCCCCCGCTCTCCTCCTTGGCGCGACGCGCCGCCGCAAGGGCGCGCATCGCCGCGGTGGAGTCGACGGGCGCCTGGGAGGCGGGCGGCGCGCCGTGGCGTCCGCCTTCGTCGACGGTGCGGGACGGCAGTGGCGCGGCTCCCGTCACGCCCGCGGCGCCCGTCACGCCCGCGGCGCCCGTCACGCCCGTGGCGCCGGTCAGGCCGGTGGCCGGGGCGGCGGACAGAGCAGACGCGTCGGACGGCGAGGCGGGACCCTCGGCGCCCCAGGAGACGCGGTGGTCCTGGTCACCGCCGAAGCCGGACTGGCGCGCGCTGTCGGCCGCCCACGCGGACGCCGGCTCCTGACCGGGCACGGAGCCGTAGCCGTGGCCCGCGTCGGGGCCGTCGGCCACTCCCGCGGAGGGGTCCTCGTCGAAGAAGACGGGTCCGGTCTCGTCGGCCGCCTGCGGCGCGGGGTCGGCGCCGGGCGCGTGAC
>NZ_JAGIQL010000395.1 GCF_017813245.1 Streptomyces montanisoli | reverse complement strand
CGCCCGTCGCCGTGCCACGCGCAAGGCCACAGCGCCGCAGGCCGAGCAGGCCCCCGCCGCCGAGGAGGCGGCCGAGGCGGTCGCCGTCTCGCAGGACGCGGAGCCCGAGGCGCCGCGCACCCGCCGTCGCGCCACGCGCAAGGCCGCCGCTCCCGCGACGGAGACCGAGGCAGCCGGTGCGGCCGAGGAGGCCAAGGAGCAGAAGGAGGCGAGGGAGCCGAAGGAGCCGAAGGCCGAGCGCCCCGCGCGCTCCCGCTCACGCCGCAGGGTCGCCGAGGCCGAGGGCGGCGCCGTGGTCGAGGAGGACGCGGCACCCACGCGGGGCAGCCGCAGGACGGCACGGCCGACCGCCGCCGTCTTCCAGCAGCCTGTCTTCGCCGAGCCGATGTTCCAGACCCCGGAGACCGCGGCCGCCGCGGCCGCATCGGGCGGCGCGTCCAGCGCGGAGCCCGACGACGAGCTGGACGCAGGTCGGTAGGGCAGAGCTCTGAACTCCTGCCAGCGGTGCATCGGGGATGCCGTCTACAGCCCGGGAGAAGGCGGGGGGGGGGGGGCGGGGGGG
>NZ_JAGIQL010000394.1 GCF_017813245.1 Streptomyces montanisoli | reverse complement strand
CGGCCGTCCCGACTCACGTCGCCCGCTGCGTCGCCCGCTCGACCCGATTCGGGACGGCCGGCCGGCGCCCCGCCCGCGCAGGCTCCTCGCGAGCCCTCCGCGGGACCGGCGGCGCGGGCGCCACTGGGCGGTGCCGCACCCTCGGCGTCCACGCCCTCACCGTCCACGCCCGCAGGGTCTGCGACCGGCGGTCCTGCGGCTCCGGTCGCACCGCGCTCGGGCGCCCCGGCGCCGGGTGGGCAAGCGGCCACACCCGTGCAGCGAAGCCAGGCAGACAGCCCCAGGACCAGCGCGCCTTCCGCGACGAACACCCCGGCGCCGCAAGGCAGTTCACCGCAGGTCAGGCCCCCGCAGGCCGGTTCTTCGCAGGCCACCGGCGGGACCGTCACGCCGCCAGGCCGCACGACGCCGCACCCCGCGACCCCCGGCACCCCTCCGGCGTCCGGCTCCCTGCCCGGCACTGCTCCCGTGCGCGTGCAGCGCGCCGCCGCGCCGGGTCCTGCCGCGCTGCCCGTCGTGCCGGTACGTCGTGCCACCGCGGCGCCCGCACCCGGGGCCGACCGCCCTGGACCCGTCGCCGCGCGTCCCGTTGGCGCACC
>NZ_JAGIQL010000393.1 GCF_017813245.1 Streptomyces montanisoli | reverse complement strand
GCCCGGCCCGGGCGCCGGGCCGCCGGTCGGCGTGGCGGGGGCGGCGTGGGTGCTCGCGTCGGTCATCGCGACGCCGCCCTCGTCGCGAGCGCCGTCGTCGAGCGGCCGTCCAGGTATGGCAGCAGGACGACCTGGCCGCCCCAGCCCTCCACCAGGCGCGCCTCCGGCAGGTCGGCCGCGCCGTAGTCGCCGCCCTTCGCCCAGACGTCCGGGCGCAGCTCCGCGAGCAACCGCTCCGGGGTGTCCTCGTCGAAGACCTCGACGGCGTCCACGCACGCCAGGGCCCGCAGCACCCGCGCGCGGTCGCCCGCCGGGACCAGCGGGCGGCCAGGGCCCTTCAACCGGCGTACCGACGCGTCCGAGTTGAGGCACACCACCAGGCAGTCGCCGCTCTTGCGCGCCGCCTCGAGCAGGGCGATGTGGCCCGCGTGCAGCAGGTCGAAGCAGCCGCCGGCGGCGACGATCGAGCCGCCGTCCGCGCGGACCCGGTCGACGAGCCGCCGGGCCGTCGCGGGCTCGGGCCGCCGCCGCCCCCGGGGGGCCGGGGGGCCGGCCGCGGGATCGGGGGGGGTGCGGGCGGGGACCCGGCGTCCACGGGACCTGACAACCCGCGCCCCCGT
>NZ_JAGIQL010000392.1 GCF_017813245.1 Streptomyces montanisoli | reverse complement strand
CGGAAGATTTCAAGTCCAGTGAGACGGTCGTGAGGCTATGAGGTTTGTGGTGCGGGTTCCCTGCGTTTGGCCGGGTCGTTGATCCAGGCCGCCTGCGGTATCTCGGGTGGTCGGGGGCGGCGGCCGAAGCGTTCGGGGTGGCGGGCGTATGCCTCGGCGAGGGTGACCGCGCGCTGATCGCGGACCTCCTCAGCGGTCCCGAAGTGGACGGAGGCAGGTGTGTGCCAGCCGATACCCGAGTGCCGGTGCTCGTGGTTGTAGTACGCGATGAACGTGTCGAACCACTCGCGGGCGTGGGCCAGCGAGTCGAATCGTTCGGGATAGTCCGACATGTACTTCGTGGTCTTGAACTGGGCCTCGCTGTAAGGGTTGTCGTTGGAGACCTTGGGTCTCGAGTGCGACCGCGTCACACCCAGGTCGATCAGCAGCTGGGAGACCTTCTTGCTCGTCATCGAGGTGCCGCGGTCCGCGTGCACGGTCTCGGGCACGATGCCGTTGCGGGTGATGGTCTCGCGGATCAACTCCTCGGCCCGCACCGCCGATTCGCACCGCTCGACGGTGTGACCCACGATGTAGCGGCTGAAGATGTCGATGATGACGTAGGCGTGATACCAGACGCCCTTGGCCGG
>NZ_JAGIQL010000391.1 GCF_017813245.1 Streptomyces montanisoli | reverse complement strand
GCCAAGGGCTCAGTAGCCTCTCGCGCCCCCGGCAGCGGGCGCATGGTGCGCGCCTCGCGGTTGCGGGGCGTCCGGTGGGGCCGCCCGCCTCCAGCGACGGGGCACGTGGCCGCACGAACGTGGCCCGCCGAGCCGCGGACGCCCGCCGCGCGGCTCATTCCGCCGCGTCCACCCGCACCCCCACGCCCGTGACCACCACCGCCACCGACAGCGCCTCGGGCCTCGCGTCCGCCAGCGCCCGCCGCACGTGCCTGGCGACGTCGAGCGGCCCGTGCCCCTCGGCCGTCGCCAGCTCCACCCTCAGGTGCCCGCCGGAGTTCGTGACCCCGCCGCCCAGCGCCCTCGTCAACCCGGCGACTCCGTCCACGTCCGTCACCCCGGGTACCTCGTTCGGGTCAAGAGGGCCCCACGTTTCCGCCGTCCGCGGCTGAGCGGGCCGCGCGGCCCCGTCGTCCTCGTCCCGCAGTCCCGTCACCCGCAGGTCGACCCGCACCACCTCAAGACCCAGTGCGTCGCGCGCGTGCGCGGACAGCGCCGCGCGCAGCCGCTCCGCCACCGCGGGCAGCGGTTCGTCCCTGCCCGGCTCGAACTCCGCGTCGATCCTCTGAGATCGGAAGAGCACTGCC
>NZ_JAGIQL010000390.1 GCF_017813245.1 Streptomyces montanisoli | reverse complement strand
GGGCCCGGCCGGCGCGCCGGTTCGCCCGCGAGTACGGCGGCGACCCGGCGCACCAGGTCGGCCACGAGGTCCGCGCGCCACGCGGACCAGGCCGCGGGGCCGGTGGCGAGGGCGTCGGCCTCGGTGAGCGCGTGGAGCAGTTCGAGCGTCGTCAGGTCGCGCACGCGCCCGGCCACGGCGGCGACGGTCGCGGGGTCGTCCAGGTCGCGCCGGGTCGCGGTGTCCACGAGCAGCAGATGGTGGCGCACGACGGTGGCGACGACGCGCGTGTCCTCGGCGCCGAAGCCGACGCGTGCCGCCGTGTCGCGGGCGATGGTCTCGCCCACCACCGAGTGGTCGCCCGGCCACCCTTTGCCGAGGTCGTGCAGCAGGGCGCTGATCAGCAGCAGGTCGGGGCGCGAGACCCGGCGGGTCAGCGAGGCCGCCCGTACGGCGGTCTCGACAAGGTGCCGGTCGACGGTCCAGGTGTGCACGGGGTTGCGCTGCGGGCGGCAGTGCACGCGCTCCCAGTCGGGCAGCAGCCGGGTGACGATGCCTTCCGCCTGCAGCGCCTCCCACACGGCGACGGCCGGTTCCCCGGCGCCGAGCAGCCTGATCAGTTCCTCGCGCGCCTCGGCGGGCCACGGCACGGGCAGCGGCGCGGCGGCGGCCAGGCGCCGCACGGCGTGCGGGGAGAC
>NZ_JAGIQL010000039.1 GCF_017813245.1 Streptomyces montanisoli | reverse complement strand
GGCGCGCTGCGACCGGCGCTCGCGCTGGCCGCCGCCTTCCCGCCGGCCCGCGCCCTGGCAAGGCGGGTGTCGCCGACATGAGCGCGCCACGCGACGGCGGCCGCGCACCGGCCGAGCCCGCCCTGCGCTACGGGTTCGGCACCAACGGCTTCGCCAACCACCGCCTCGAGGACGCGCTCACCGTCATCGCCGAACTCGGCTACGACGGCGTGGCGCTCACCCTCGACCACCACCACCTCGACCCGTTCGCGCCCGGCCTCGCCGCCCGTACGGCCGCGCTCGCGCGGTGGCTCGACCGGCTCGGCCTCGGCGTCATCATCGAGACCGGGGCACGCTACCTGCTGGACCCCTGGCACAAGCACGAGCCGACCCTGCTCGCGTCCGAAGGGCGGCAGCTGCGCGTCGAGTTCCTGCGCCGCGCGGTGGCGGTCGGCGCGGATCTCGGCGCGCAGGCCGTCTCCTTCTGGGCCGGGATCAGGCCCCCGGAGCTCGACCCGCGCACGGCCTGGGACCGGCTGGTCGCCGGGTGCGCCGAGGTCGTCGACACCGCGGCGCGGGCGGGCGTCACGCTGGGCTTCGAACCCGAGCCCGGGATGCTCGTGGAGAGCATCGACGAGTACGGCAGGCTGGCGGCGGCGCTCGGCGACCCGGCCCCGTTCGGCCTGACACTCGACATCGGCCACTGCCGCTGCCTGGAGCCGTACCCGGTGCCCGAGTGCGTGCGCCGGGTCGGGGGCCGGCTGGTGAACGTGCAGATCGACGACATGCGCCGGGGCACCCACGAGCACCTGGAGTTCGGCACGGGCGAGATCGACTTCCCACCGGTGCTCGACGCCCTGGACGAGGTCGGCTACCGCGGGCTTGTCGCCGTCGAGCTGCCCAGGCACAGCCACGACGCGCCGGGGACGGCCCGCCGCTCCCTGGACTTCCTGCGGTCGTGCGACCCCGCAGCCCACCGTACGGCCCGCCGAGAGGAGGAGACGGCATGAGCATGACCCCCGACCGCCTCAGAGCCGCCCTGGCAGGACGGATGACCGCGCAGGGCTCCGCATGGCTCGCCGGCGCGTGCGCCTCCACGGCCGCCGACCCCGACACCGTACGCTCCCTGTTCCCCCCTGCTGGACGCCGCTGCGGGCGCGGCCCGCTCGACCCCGCCGACCCGCACGGCTGGACGGTGGACGACGCGGCCCGCGCCCTGCTGCTCACCGCCCTGCCGTTGACCGGCGGCCGGCTGCTCGACGAGATCGGCGGGCTGTACCGCACGGGCGACGCCGCTGAACGGCGCGCCGTGCTACGCGCGTTGCCGCTACTGCCCGTCGGCGACGGCGCGCTGCCCCTGGTGCGCGACGCGCTGCGCACCAACGACACCCGGCTGATCTCCGCGGCCCTCGGGGACTACGCGACGGCCCACCTGGACGCGGAGGCCTACCGGCAGGCCGTGCTCAAGTGTGTCTTCACCGGCATCCCGCTGGCCGCGGTGCCCGGCCTGCCCGCACGGGAAGACGCCGAACTGGCCCGCATGATGGGCGCGTTCGCCCGCGAACGTGCGGCCGCCGGGCGCGGGACACCCGACGACATCGCACCGATCCTGGCCCGCTTCCCCGAGGCCGCGGGCGACCAGGGCCCCGCGACCGTCCCCACGTCGGCAACCGAACCCCGCCGGGAGGCGTGATGCGCATCTTCGACCCGCACATCCACATGTCCTCGCGCACCACCGACGACTACGAGGCAATGCACACCGCAGGCGTGCGCGCCCTGGTGGAGCCCGCGTTCTGGCTCGGCCAGCCGCGCACGTCCGTCGGCAGCTTCCTCGACTACTTCGACTCCCTGATCGGCTGGGAGCCGTTCCGCGCCGCCCAGTTCGGCGTCCGGCACCACTGCACCATCGCCCTCAACCCCAAGGAGGCCAACGACTCGCGCTGCGCCGAGGTGCTGGCCGAGCTGCCGCGCTACCTGCCAAAGGACGGGGTGGTCGCCGTCGGTGAGGTCGGCTACGACTCCATGACGCCCGAGGAGGACGAGGCGTTCGCCGCGCAGCTCCAGCTCGCCGTCACCCACGACCTGCCGGTGCTGGTCCACACCCCGCACCGGGACAAGGCCGCGGGCGTCGACCGCACACTCGCCGTGGTGAAGGAATCGGGGCTCGCCCCCGAACGCGTCGTCGTCGATCACCTCAACGAGGTGACCGTACGCCAAGTCGCGGGAACGGGCTGCTGGATGGGCTTCTCCATCTACCCCGACACCAAGATGGACGAGCGCCGCATGGTCGCCGTCCTGCGCGAGTTCGGCACCGAGCGGATCCTCGTCAACTCGGCCGCGGACTGGGGGCGCAGCGACCCGTTGAAGACGCGGAAGACCGGGGACGCCATGCTCGCCGCCGGCTTCACCGACGACGAGGTGGACGCGGTCCTGTGGCGCAACCCCGTCGCGTTCTACGGTCAGAGCGGCAAGCTGGAGCTCGACGATCCCGGGGAGGGCGGCGGCGCGACCTTCGAGGGCAACTCCGTGCTGCGCGGCGTCCGAGCGGAGGTGTGACCGTGCGCCTGCTGCATCCCGACGGCACACTCGTCCACCTCGCGTACTGCACCAACGTCCACCCCGCGGAGGACCTCGACGGCGTCCTCGCCCAACTGGCCGCTCACGCAGAGCCCGTACGCGAGCGGCTCGGCGTGCCCGTACTCGGCCTGGGTCTCTGGCTGGCCCGTGACGCCGCCGCGGCACTCGCCGCGGACGGCGGAGCGGTCGGCAGGCTGCGCCGGGAGCTCGACGCGCGCGGCCTCGAAGTCGTCACACTGAACGGCTTCCCCTACCGCGGCTTCCACGACCCCGTCGTCAAGCACGCCGTCTACCGGCCCGACTGGACCACGCGGGACCGGCTGCACTACACACTCGACCTCGCCCGTGTGCTCGCCGCCCTGCTTCCGGGCGACGCCGCCCACGGCAGCGTCTCCACCGTGCCGCTGGGCTGGCGCACCCCGTGGACGGCCGGGCAGGCGGACGAGGCGGCCAGGACCCTCGACGAGCTGGCCGCCGGGCTCGCGGCCCTCGAAAGCGAGACCGGCCGCACGGTCAGGGTCGGCCTGGAGCCCGAGCCCGGGTGCGTCGTCGAGACCACGGCCCAGGCCGCCCGCCACCTGGCCGGCATGGACACCGAACGCATCGGCGTCTGCCTGGACGCCTGCCACCTCGCCGTCGCCTTCGAGGAACCCACCGCCGCCCTCGCCCGCCTGGACGCCGCGGGGCTGCGGGTGGTCAAGGCGCAGGCGTCGTGCGCCCTGCAGGCCGCCGACCCCTCCGACCGGGCGGCACGGGACGCGCTGGCCGCCTTCGCCGAGCCGCGCTTCCTGCACCAGGTGCGCGAGCGCGGCGCCCCGCCCCTGGCCGTGGACGACCTCGACGCCGCCCTGGCCGGTGAGTTGCCCGGCCAGGACCCCTGGCGCGTCCACTTCCACGTGCCGCTGCACGCCGATCCGGAGCCGCCGCTGACCACGACACGACCCGAACTGGAGGCGACCCTCGGCGCCCTCCTCGGCGGTGACACCGCACGCACCGCACACGTGGAGGCCGAGACGTACACCTGGGGCGTGCTCCCCGAGGACCGGCGGCCGCGGGGGCCCGGCGCGCTCGCCGACGGCATCGCCGCCGAACTGGCCTTCACCCGCGACCTCTTGATTTCCCTCGGTCTGAAGGAGGCCGCCGCATGAGCCCCACACCGCTGCTCGTCATCGACGTCGTCGGCCTCACCCCCCGGTTGCTCGCCCACATGCCGCGGCTGCGCGCCCTGGGCGAGGCGGGCTTCACCGCGCGCCTGGACACCGCGTTCCCCGCCGTCACCTGCACCGTGCAGTCCACCCTGCTCACCGGGGAGCCCGCGACGGGCCACGGCATCGTCGGCAACGGCTGGTACTTCCGCGAACTCGGCGAAGTGCTGCTGTGGCGGCAGCACAACGCGCTCGTCGGCGGGGAGAAGGTGTGGGAGGCGGCGCGGCGCTCGCACCCCGGCTACCGCGTCGCCAACATCTGCTGGTGGTACGCCATGGGCGCCGACGTCGACCTGACCGTCACACCGCGGCCCGTCTACTACTCGGACGGCCGCAAGGAGCCGGACTGCTACACGTATCCCCCGCAGCTGCACGACGAGCTCACGGCAAAGCTCGGGACGTTCCCCCTGTTCACTTACTGGGGCCCGACGGCCTCCCTGACGTCCTCGCGCTGGATCGCCGACGCGGCCCGGCACGTCCTCACCACCGAGGCGCCCGACCTTACCCTCGCCTACATCCCCCATCTCGACTACGACCTCCAGCGCTACGGCCCCGACGACCCGCGCGCCGCCGCGGCGGCGGCCGATGTCGACCGCGTGCTGGCCCCGCTGCTCGACGCGGCCGCCGCGCGCTCGGTCACCGTCGTCGCCCTCTCCGAGTACGGCATCACCAACGTGTCCAGGGCCGTGGACATCAACCGCGTGCTGCGCAGGGCCGGGCTCCTGAACGTCCACACCCAGGACGGCATGGAGTACCTCGACCCGTGGACGTCGTCCGCCTTCGCCGTGGCCGACCACCAGGTCGCCCACGTGTACGTCGCCGACCCCGCCGACACCGAGCGCGTACGCGAACTCCTGGCCGGTACGGAGGGCGTGGCGGACGTGCTCACCGAGGCCGGCAAGAAGGCGCACGGCATCGACCACCCGCGCGCCGGCGACCTCATCGCCGTCGCCGAGCCCGACGCCTGGTTCACGTACTACTACTGGCTCGACGACGACCGCGCGCCCGACTTCGCCCGCCTCGTCGAGATCCACCGCAAGCCGGGCTACGACCCGGCCGAGCTGTTCATGGACCCGAAGGACCCCAAGGTCAAGCTGCGCGCCGCCGCCGCGCTCGCCCGCAAGAAGCTGGGCATGCGCTACCGCATGAGCGTCGTCCCGCTCGACCCGTCCCCGGTGCGCGGCAGCCACGGCCGGCTGCCCGGCCGCCCCGACGACGGCCCCGTACTGCTGTGCTCCCGTCCCGCCGAGGCCCGCGACCACTACGACGCGACCGAGGTCAAGGACCTGCTGCTGCGCCTGGCGAAGGTGAGGGACGCGGCAGTGTGACGAGACCGAGCAGCGCGACCGATCAGACGAACCACCCGGGAGGAACCCAGATGCCACGCCCGATCACCCTGTTCACCGGCCAGTGGGCCGACATGCCGTTCGAGGAGGTGTGCCGGCTCGCGTCGAAGTGGGGGTACGACGGGCTGGAGATCGCCTGCTGGGGCGACCACTTCGAGGTCGGCAAGGCCCTGGCCGACGAGGAGTACATCCCGCGCCGCCGCGCCCTGCTGGAGAAGTACAACCTGCGGTGCTGGGCGCTCTCCTGCCACCTGACGGGACAGGCCGTCTGCGACCACCCCATCGACGAGCGCCACAAGGGCATCCTCCCCGCCCGCATCTGGGGCGACGGCGAGCCGGAGGGCGTACGGCAGCGCGCCGCGCAGGAGATCAAGGACACCGCGCGGGCCGCGGCCGCGTTCGGTGTGAAGACGGTCATCGGCTTCACGGGCTCGTCGATCTGGCACACGGTGGCGATGTTCCCGCCCGTACCGCCGGAGATGATCGAGCGCGGCTACCAGGACTTCGCCGACCGCTGGAACCCCATCCTGGACGTCTTCGACGAGGTCGGCGTGCGCTTCGCGCACGAGGTGCACCCGTCGGAGATCGCCTACGACTACTGGACGACGGTGCGCACCCTGGAGGCGATCGGCCACCGGGAGGCGTTCGGCCTCAACTTCGACCCGTCACACTTCGTGTGGCAGGACCTGGACCCGGTCGGCTTCCTGTGGGACTTCAAGGACCGCATCTACCACGTGGACTGCAAGGAGTCGGTCAAGCGCTTCAACGGACGCAACGGCCGCCTCGGCTCCCACCTGCCGTGGGCGGACCCGCGCCGTGGCTGGGACTTCGTGTCCACCGGGCACGGGGACGTGCCGTGGGAGGCCTGCTTCCGGATGCTCAACTCCATCGGCTACGGCGGCCCGGTCTCGGTGGAGTGGGAGGACGCGGGCATGGACCGTTTGGTGGGCGCGCCGGACGCGCTGAGGTTCATCCGCACGCTCACCGCGATCGAGCCGCCGGAGCGTTCGTTCGACTCGGCGTTCTCTTCCGACAACTGACGTACGTCACGCGGCGATCGGAGCTATCGGTAGTCCTCCGGGTGCCCCTGCATCCAGGTGTTGACCTTGTCCCGTGTGGTGGTCAGCAGCTGCTTGTGCTGCTTGAGGTTCGGGAAGGAGAAGTCCCCCTTGAACGCCTGCTGCATCGCCCGGATCCGGGCGATCGGCGCGGCGAAATGCCCGTCGCCCTCCGGGCTCGCCTTCATCGAGTCGTAGAGGTCGTCGAGGTTGCTCACCAGGCGGTTGAGGAAGTACTCGCAGTTCCCCGGGGTCGTGCAGCCGTCGTTGTAGGTGGCCTGGAGCACGGCGAAGGAGTCACGGACCGCCGGCACCAGCGCACCGGGGGCGCGCTCCGTGGTGGGATAGCCCGCCGCCGTCCCCGAGGAGCTCGGGGAGCCGGAACCCGTGGCGCCGCTGCCGCTGTCACTGTCGCCGGCGACGATCGGCGCGGCCGAGGCGGGCGCATGGACCGCCGCGGGCGAGGTGCTGACGTCCGCGGCCGGCGACGACGCCCCGTCCGACGTCCCGTCGTGCCCGGCCGAGCAGGCCGTGAGCAGCGACGCTGCCAGCAGTATCGGCGCCAGACGGCGCACGGTTCGCGCGGTGTTCATGGATCCCCCCCCCAGATGTGATCGCTCCACGGAGGCTACCGCGCGACGTCCTGACCGACCTCGATGAGGTGACCGTCATGCACTTCGCGGCGTCAACGCCTACCCTTGTTGAATCGGAAACGACATGGCGAGCGGAGGCGGCGCACGGTGAGCAATACCGAGGTCGATCCCACCGAGCTGCGTTGCGGGACGGCGTCCGATGAGGAGCCCGCGAGGGGCGGACCCCAGGTGGAGGTCCTCTCGGCGAGGGACGTCCCGCTGGGCGGCCCTCGGGCGATGACCGTACGGCGTACGTTGCCCCAGCGGGCCCGTACCTTGATCGGGGCCTGGTGCTTCGCCGACCACTACGGCCCCGACGACGTCGCCCGGACCGGTGGCATGGACGTCGCCCCTCACCCGCACACGGGTCTGCAGACGGTGAGCTGGCTGTTCAGTGGCGAGATCGAGCACCGGGACAGTCTCGGGACCCATGCCTTCGTGGCACCCGGAGAGCTGAACCTCATGACGGGCGGCCACGGCATCAGCCACTCGGAGGTCTCCACCACCGGCACCACCGTCCTGCACGGCGTGCAACTCTGGCTGGCGCTTCCCGACGGGCATCGGGCCACCGCCGGCAGGTTCGAGCACCACGTGCCGAGCGCGATCCCACTCGACGGGGGCGAAGCGAGGGTGTTCCTCGGCTCCCTCGCTGGCGACACCTCGCCCGTCCCCACCTTCAGCCCGCTCCTCGGCGCCGAACTCACCCTCGAACCACGGGCCGAGACGACCTTGGCCATCGATCCCGGGTTCGAGCACGGCCTGCTCGTCGACCAGGGGGACGTCGTCATGGCGGGGACACCGCTACGCCCGTCGGAACTCGGCTACCTCGCGCCGGGCGGCGCGACGCTGACCCTCAAAAACCCCACCGACCGTGCGGCTCGCATGATCCTGCTCGGAGGGGCGCCGTTCGAGGAACAGATCGTGATGTGGTGGAACTTCGTCGCACGGAGCCACGACGAGATCGTCCAGGCCCGGGAGGCGTGGCAGAACGCCTCCGATCGTTTCGGCCGCGTCGACGGCTACGACGGAGACCGCCTCCTCGCCCCGGCCCTGCCGAACGCCACCATCACCCCACGCAGGAACCCCCGCTCCCGACCCCATGGAAGGTCCCCGATGACGCAGTCCAGCAGTCCTGTGGTCGAGCGTGTCGACGACAAGTGCCGCTACGAAATCCTCGTCGACGGAGAACTCGCCGGTTTCGCCGCGTTCCGCGACCGCGGCGCGCAGCGGGTCTTCCACCACACCGAGATCGACGACGCCTACGCCGGGCAGGGCCTCGCCTCACATCTCGTGCAGCAGGCCCTGACCGACACGCGGAACGCGGGCAAGCGCATCGTGCCCGTCTGCACGTATGTGGCGAAGTTCCTCCAGAAGCACGACGACTTCGCCGACGGCACCGATCCGGTCACCGACGACGTTCGGACGTGGATCGGCTCCGTCCTCGGCAACTGACGGCGGTCGTGTCTCGACACGCGGGCCCTCCCGACGGCCCCGGACACCCCTGTTCGCCTGCGGTGACGGGAAGTACTGTGCATGTGCTGTGTCGCGGGGCGCGAGCCGGCGGGGGCGGCAGGGGCTCGCGCCGGTGCATGCGCTGCCGGCGGCGCGTGGGCGACGAACGGTACGGACAAGGATGAGTGTGGGCGAGGCAGGCGGGCCACGCGGCGAGCCGGGACGGCGGGACGGGGAGCTGGGGGCCGCCGTCGAGCGGGCGCAGGGCGGCGACGATGCCGCCTTCGAGGCCGTGTACCGGATGGTGCACCCCAGGCTGCTCGGCTATCTGCGTGGGCTCGTCGGCAACGAGGCGGAGGACGTGGCGTCGGAGGCCTGGCTGGAGATCGCCCGCGACCTGGGCCGCTTCAAGGGCGACGGCGCGGGCTTCCGCGGCTGGAGCGCGACCATCGCACGCCACCGGGCCCTCGACCACCTGCGACGGCGTCGCAGCCGCCCCGTCACCAGCGCCCTCGATCCGGACCTCCTGGACGTTCCGGGCCCGGACGACGTGTACGACCAAACCTTCGAGGTGCTGTCCACCGAGCGCGCGCTCAGGCTGGTCAGCACTCTGCCCCGTGACCAGGCGGAGGCCGTGCTGCTACGCGTCGTCGTCGGCCTCGACGGCCCCTCCGCCGCCCGCGTTCTCGGCAAGCGCCCCGGCGCGGTATGCAGTGCCACCTCACGGGGGCTGAAGCGCCTGGCACGCCAACTCGGCGCCGCCGAGGAGACGAGAGCGGAAGCCCTTACGCTGAGGCGGTCGATATGAGCAGCGCGACGCCCAACGCGTAGGACAACAGGCGAGTGCGGGAATCACACGAGGACGGACGGCAGCAGGCATGGGCACCCACGACAGCGAGGGCGGAACGTACGCCCGTCAGTCCGCTGGCCCGACCGGCCCAGTTCCCGAAGCAGCCGAACCGATCACCTCCGCGGAGCTGGAAGCGGCGCTCGGCAATGCCATGTGCGACGCGACGCTGGACGCACACGCGCAGCAGCAGGCCGTCGCCGCCTACCGCGCGGCCCGCGACGCGGGCCTGCACGAGCAGGCACGCGCCCGCAGGGGCGACGACTGGCGGTCGCCGCGCACACCAGTGCGGCGCTCGGTGAGGATCGCCGTGGCCGCGTTGCTCGCGAGCCTGGCCCTGGGTGGTGCGGCGTTCGCCGCGATCGAGCTGCCCAAGTCTTCCGGCGGTGGCACGCACCACGACGCTCCGCGGCCGACCGGTTCCGGGCCCGCGGCGACCTCGGACGCCTCATCCCCCGCCCACGCGAACACCCCGGCCACAGCAGGGCCGAGCAATGCGCCACCCTCCGGCTCGGCCGGCTCGTCCGCCGGCTCGCGGTCCACGGGCCGCCCGCCGACGGCCAAGGACATCCAAGCCCACTGCCGCGCGTACGCCTCCGTCAAGGGACACGGCAAGGCGCTGGACTCGCCGGGCTGGCAGCGGTTCATCGCGGCCGCCGGTGGCGAGGACCACGTGTCCGCCTACTGTGCACACGTGCTGCCGGACTCCGGCTCCGGCTCCGGCTCCGGCTCCGGGAAGCAGCAGGGCAGGAAGGCGAGCCCGGAGCCGAAGAACACGTCGGCGAGCAAGAAGCCCGGACAGGCGAAGCAGGAGAAGCACCGCAACGCGGCGGCGAGCGCGGCGCCGAGCCATGCTCCGCAGGGGTCGGGAGCCGGGGTGTCGCACGGCGGGGGTCCTGGCGCCCGGTGACCGGCTGCGCGCGTCGGCAACCGGCCGTTGGGACGACCGGACGGCCGGACGACCTGGCGTGGGCTGCATCCATGTCCGCAGGGCTCGGCCTTAGCATCCTGCGGTGAACTCAACTCGCCTGCGCCCGGCGGCATTCGACGCCGCACTCGCGCTCGGCATCGCAGTGGTCACGTGCATCGCGGGCGCCTACTACCACCCGCCAGGATGGCGCGCGTTCGACGGCGTCGGCTACACGCTGGCGTGCCTGAGCGCGCTGCCGCTCGCGGCGCGGCGACGGCTGCCCGTGATGGTGGTGCTGGCGTCCGCGGCCGTCTACGCCGTCTATCTCGGCTGCGGGTACCAGCCGTCCGTCAACTGGTGGTCACCGGTCGTCGGCCTGCTCAGCCTGGCCGGGTGCCGTCCGGTAGCGGTCTCCTGGGCAGCGGCCGTCCCGGTGGCCTCGGTCACGGCGCTCAGCGGGTTCGCCGGCCACCTGCACCTCGCGCTGGTGGCCGCGCAGGCCCTCCTCGTCCCCGTGGTGGCGATCGCCTTCGGCCATACCCGGTACCTGCTGCTGCGCGCCAACGCCGACCTCCGCCAGGTCACCGCCGACCTGGTGGCCGAGCGGGAGGCGCACGCCCGCGACGCCGTCGCGCTCGAACGCATCGCCATCGCGCGGGAGTTGCACGATGTGGTGGCGCACCACATGTCGGTGGTCACCGTCCAGGCCGGTCTTGCGGAGACGGTGCTCACCTCGGACGTCCCCGCGGCGCGCGGCGCCCTCGCGACCATCGCGGAGACCGGGCGCGGCGCGCTTGACGAACTGCGGCGCCTGCTCACGGTGTTGCGCGTCCAGTCCGACGACGACGGCCGCGAGGACGGCCGCGAGGAGGCCCCGTACGAGGCAGCGCCCCGCCTCGACCGGCTGCCTGAACTGGTCGCAGGCGCCGCCTCGGCCGGACTCGACATACGGTTCGCGGCCACGGGCGACCCGGTCCCCCTGCCGTCCGTGGTCGAGGTGTGCGTCTACCGGGTCGCCCAGGAGGCGCTGACCAACGTGATCAAGCACGCGCCCGGCGCACACGTCGCTCTCACCCTCGACCACACGCCTGACGAGGTCGTCCTCGCGGTCCGCAACGACAGCGGCCCCGGCCAACCCGGCCTACCCGCCAAGCACCACGGGGCTCGACGTGAAACCGCCCCCGGCTCCGGGCTCGGCTTGATCGGCATGCGCGAACGGGTCAGGATCTGCGGAGGACGGCTGGTGGCGGCACCGCGTGACGGAGGCGGTTTCGAGGTCGAGGTGGTACTCCCGGCGCAGGCGCTACGTCGCACGCGCCCGGAGGAGCCGGAGGACGCCGGGGGGCGGGAAGCGTGACGCGGGTACTTGTGGTGGACGACCAGGAGCTCGTCAGGGCAGGCCTGGCCGCCCTGCTGCGGACGGCGCCGGACATCACGGCGGTGGGCGAGGTCCCCGACGGTGAGGCCGCCGTCGAGGCCGCGCACCGCGAGCGGTGGGACGTCGTGCTGATGGACATCAGGCTTCCCGGCATGAACGGTGTCGCGGCGACCGAGCGGATCCTCAAGGAGGTGCGGGACCCGCCGCGCATCATCGCGCTGACGACGTTCGACATCGACGAGTACGTGTACGCGGCGCTGCGCGCGGGCGCCAGCGGCTTCCTGCTCAAGGACACGTCGCCTGGTCGGCTCGTCGACGCGGTCCACGTGGTGGCGCGCGGCGAGATGCTCTTCGCGCCCGCGGTGACGCGCCGCCTGGTGGAGGCGTACACGCGCCGGCCGGCCGCGGCGGTCGAGCTCGACGCCCTGCCGGGTCTCACGGCGCGGGAGACGGAGGTCCTGCGCCAGGTCGGCCTGGGCATCGACAACGAGGCGGTGGCCCGGCGGCTCCACGTCACCGAGGGCACGGTCAAGACGCACCTGCACCGGATCATGGGCAAGCTGTCCCTCAACAGCCGCGCCCAGGCGGTCGTCATGGCGTACGAGAGCGGGCTGGTCGTGCCCGGTCAGACGCGGTGAACGTGCGGCGCCCCGCCCCCCGGGCCGGGGCGCCGCACGGCCGGGTCTCAGCCGTCCACGCGCGTCTTCGTGTAACTGGCGCAGTTGCTGAGCGTGTTGCTCGTGTTGAAGAGACAGACCTTGAGGCCCACGGACGACCCGGACTTGACGTTGCCGAAGGGGTCCCAGACGACCGGGTTGCCCTTGAGGCCGCTGGTGTTGTTCTTGGCTCCGAGGTACTTGCCGTCGACCCAGGCGTAGGCCCTGACGCCCTTCCCGTCCGAGCAGTAGTCGTGGATGACGGCGTAGTCGTCGTTGTTGCCGCCACCCGGGGCGCCAGGCCCGTAGTCGACGAAGTTGACCTGGCCGCACTTGCCGCCCGTCGTGGCCACCGCGAAGCTGTCGTCGACGGAGGCGGAGGCCGACTGCGTACCGGCCAGCATCACCGCGGCGGCGACCGCGGACGTGGTGACGACCGCCCGGGTGGCCATGGCTCGGATGTTCATGATGGATCCCCCTGGTTCGTTTCCTGACGGGCCGTCGCTCGACCCGGGCATGACACTACGAGCGCCACACCCGGCAGTCGTCCGACCCAGACCTGAGATGTGCCGGGCCGCGCTGGGGTCCCCGTCGTACGCCTGTGGTTGACGGGGCCGGTCACGGCGTGCCGGGCCAAGGCCCGCCGGCGGAGCGGCAGCGTCGCCGCTCATGCGCTCCCTCCCGTGAAACGGGCCTGCTCGGACAGCACGGCGGTCGCGGATCCGAGGTCTGCGAGTCTGATCGACAAGGTGGCCTCCGCCAGTCGCGGTGGCAGAGCGTCCGAGAACTTCAGGCCCTGTACAGCCCTCTCGTCGATGTCGGGCAAGGCCAAGCGCTCTGCCGCTCCCTGACGGGCGAGTTTCCAGTCCCCCGCGGTGAGGTCGTCCCGGAGGCGTACCCAGTGATCGTTGATCCGCTGTCCTGGCACCGCGGCGCTCCCGAGTGTGGCCGCCAGAGTGGCGTTCGCCCGGTGCCCCGCCCACGTCCACCAGCGCAGCTGGTCTGCTTTCCCACGTTCTCGCACAATCACGGTGCCCCCGGGGTGCACACACTCCATGAAGTGCTCCCGTGCTTCTTCGAGGCGGCCCTGGGCTCTCCTGGTCAGACTCACCGGCGGGGCGGCACCGAGCAGCACCTCACGCACCGCACGCACGAGCCGGTACGAAGCCCCTTGCCCGAAGCCTGTGCCACTCCACTTGGCTTTGCCACCGCCGTCGACCGGTTCGACGAAGCATCGTTTGCGTCGCCAGTCGATGTAGGTGACCTGCCAGTTCCGCCCGGCGAGCAGGAGACGGCGAGGACCGGCGACCCGCTCGGTGAGGAGGCTGGGATCAGTACGACCGATCTCCTTGCGGCCCTGAAGGACAGTGAACTGTGGTGCGGCGGTGAACACCGCGGTCAGGCCCATGAAGTGCCGCTGTCCGAAGCGTCGTTCGGCCTCGGGGCCGATGAACAGGAGCCCGCCGTCCTGGTCGAGGTACCCCTGCGCCACCAGGTGCCTGACGATCGGTTCCGCGGGCCGCCCGAACGGTCCGAGGCCGTTCCACCACTCCTGCCACAGGTTTCCTCCGACGCTGCCTTCCTGCAGGCAGAGGGCGAGCAGTTGCTGGGCGACGATGTGGCGGGGTTCGGGTGGGGCCACCACCGGTTCGACCCAGCCCCGCGACCATTGCAGGAGGAGCCCGGCCGCACTCAGCAGGCCCGCTTCGTCGAGGGTGAGGAAGAGGCAGTTGCGTGAGGTCCCTTCCCGACGCCCGGTGCGGCCGATCCGTTGCAGGAAGGACGCGACCGACGTGGGGGCATCGATCTGGATGACCCGGTCCAGGTCGCCGACGTCGATGCCCAGTTCGAGGGTGCTGGTCGAAACGATCACGCAGTCCCTGGCCTCGGCGAAGGCCGCTTCCGCGCGCCTGCGTTCGTCGAGCGAGAGCGACGCGTGCGAGAGGAACGTGTTCACTCCACGGGCACGGAGAGCCGATCCCAGTTCTTCGACAAGGCGCCGTGACTCGCAAAAGACCAGGCGCTTCTCACCGCGGTGCAGGGTGCTGATGACAGTCGCCGCGTTCTCGAGCGATCCCACGTAGTCGAGTTGGATGTCCCCGGAAGGTGCGGAACCGGATGGTGCGGAAGCGGAGGTCGCGCCACTTCGTGTGTCCAGGTGCGGAGCGACGACCCGCCCGGGGCGTTCGCCCGCGCCGGACCCCTGGAGCCAGGTGAGCAGCTCGTCCGGGTTGCCGACGGTCGCCGAGAGACCGACGCGCTGCAGCGGCCTGCCCGCGACGCGCTGCAGCCTCTCCAACACGGCCAGCACGTGCCAGCCCCGGTCGTCACCGGCGAAGGCGTGCACTTCATCGACTACCACCGCACGAAGACCGGAGAAGAACGAGGCGTGATCGACGTTGACGCTCACCAGCATCGCTTCCAGCGACTCGGGCGTGGTGAGGAGCACGTCCGGGCGGTTTGCCAAGACACGTTTGCGTGCCCCCGAGGTGGTGTCGCCGTGCCAGAGTGCGGCGCTGCGCCCGAGCCAGGAACTGTATGTCTCGACTCTTGGCAACAGGTTGTTCAGCAACGCCTTGAGGGGGCACAGATACAGCACCGACGTGCCGGTCCACCGGGAGCCGTGCATCCGGGACAGCAGCGGCAAGCACGCCGCCTCGGTCTTCCCGCCGGCGGTGGGTGCCAGGAGGATGGCGTCCTCGCCCCGGACAAGGGGCGCTACCGCTGCCTCCTGAAGCGGACGCAGTCCTTTCCAGCCCAGAGTGTTGACGATGTGGTGGACCAGTGCAGGCTCCAGCTCGTCACCAGCGCTCATGGAAGCTCCAGCGCGATGCCGTCGGCATCGCCGGCTGCCGCGTTGCGCTCCACACGGTTGAGCTCGGAGTCCGCGAGCGTGAGCGCGTAGTGCTCGCGTGGGTCGAAGTCCTCGAACGCGTCGACCCGGTCGAGGACGTCGGCGACGAGCTTACGCAGGAAGACACGTGGTGCGACGCCGACCTTGCCGCCGAGTCCACCTGTGACGGCGGTGGCCAGTTCACCGATGTACGTGTCGTCGACGCGTGCCGCCACCCGGTCGGGGTGGACTGCCCCGCCTTGGTAGAGGTCGCGGACGGTCCTGCCGAGTTCACCGAGCCGGGGCAGGTCGAAACCCGGCAGACGCAACTGCACCGCGCGGGGGGAGTCGAAGCGCGGGTCGGTGGTGAAGTCGGTGGCCAGGCGCTGGGACAGCGGCGGCAGGCGCTGTGCACCCTGCTGGCCGTCGTAGAACGCCGGCGTGCCGGTGATGACGAGGAAGAGTCCGGGGAACCGGCCCGCGTCGATCTCGTCGAGGAGCTGGCGCAGCGCGTTGAGGCCCCTCTCCCTGACGTCGCCGCGAACCCGCTGGAGCGTCTCGATCTCGTCGAGCACGAGGAGGAGTCCGGGGTGGCCGCAGTCCCGCAACACGGTGAGCAGCCCTTGGAGGAAGCCGAGCGCCGCGAAGTGGTCGAGGTCTCCGCGCACCCCTGCCGAGCGACGGGCGGACGCCGCCACGGACTTCTGTCCGCCGAGCCAGGCGATCAGCGCTTCCCCCGTGGCCCCGTCCCCGGCCGCGACCGCTCTGCGATAGCCGCGCAACGCTGCGGCGAACGCCGGGGTACTGCGTGCGACATCGCCGAGTCGCAGCTCCATCAGGGCGTCCACGGCCTCGGCCAGCGCCACCTCGTCCTCCTCGTCCGTGTCCCCGCCGTCGAGCACCTCCTCCTCCAGCGTGTAGAACCAGGAGTCGACGATCGCCCGCAGCGCGCTGGGCTGGTGCGCGGCGGTGGACAGACGTTCGGTGAGCCTTCGGTAGACCGTTTCCAGGCGGTGCAGCGGTGTCTCCGTCTCGGAGATCTGCACTTCGGCCGTGGCGAGGCCGGCCCGCTTGGCTCGCTCGGTCAGCCATCGGGCGAAGAACGTCTTGCCGGAGCCGTAGTCGCCACGGATCGCGTGGAAGGCCGCGCCACCACGGGTGACGGTGGCGAGGTCCTCGTCGAGGGCGCCTTCGAACCGGCCGAGTCCCACCGCGAACAGGTCGAGGCCGGCCTGCGGTACGGTGCCGCGCCGCAGCGCGTCGATGACGTCGCGGCGCCTGGCCGCGCTCACCGGGGCGGGGTGCGTCATCTCCTACTCCTTCGGCTTCGGTTTCGGCTTCGGCAGGAACTGGTCGCGCAGCAGCGGGATGTCGAGCTTGACCGCGTGGCCGGCGTCGACGAATCCGAGGACGGGATAGCCCTCGACGTTCAGCAGCCGCTGGACGGTGGCGACGAATCCCTCGATGTTGCGCCGGACGCGTCCGGTCGCGGAGATCGCGGCGGCGAGCGCGGCGGGGGACATGGTGCCGCCCGCGGCCGCGAGGGCGTCGATGACCGCGGCGACGACCTTCGCCTCCGGGGCCTTGCGGACGTACTCCTTCTGGGCTTCGTAGACCTCGCTCGCCACCACCTCGCCGCCGAGGCACGCCGCGACCCGCGGGACGGCCGGAGAGACCGCTCGGGCCGGGCCCGCGCCGGCGGCGTCGGGGACGTTCCGGCGTGGCGCCGCGGAATCCGCGGGGCCGCCGATTCCAGCCTCGGGTCCTGAGGCCGGGGCGGGCCCATCTCCTGGCGCGGGCTCACGCCACCACGCGGGGGTCGACCGCTCCCGCGGCAGCCCTTCCCAGCCCTTGGGCGTCTGTTCGGCCGCCGCGACGAAGGCGAGAACAGGAACGGTCACCTCTGCGAGCGACACACCGCCGTGGTATCCGGCCTTGCGCCCGGTGTACCGGATGTCCTCACGCCACGGCGCGACGACGGCCCCCCCTCCTTCCAGCACTCTGGGGCCCCTGATCTCGATTTCCCCGTCCCCTGCCCGACCGCCGCCGGTACGCCACCGCGCGGACACCGTCCCGGTACCGGACACGGGCGCGGGCACGGCCGCGCTCCCGGTACGGCCGCCGCGCTCCAGGACGTGCCCGTGGTCGGCGACCAGGACGACCGGACGTCCGTACCCTCTGGCCGCCGAAAGAAGGTCCCGCAGGTGCGTGATGTCGTCGAGGGCCCAGTTCGCGCCCCGTCCCTGCTGCCCCTTGTCGAGGGCGTCGTCGATGGTGTTCAGGACGACAGCGACGACCGCTTCGGAAGCGAGCGCGCCCATGAGTTCGTGGGCGAGGGCGTGGCCCGTTCCGCCGCCGACGTCCGCCTTGTGGAAGAGAGCGGCTTCCCTGCGACGGCGCTTCCAGAAGGCGACGAAGCCCGCGCTCTCCACGGACTGCCCACCCTGGACGGGTTCGCCGGTGAGCAGTGAGGCACGGCTCGTCCGGGTGATGGAGGGCAGCATGGACACGACGGACATCCGGCCCGCAGGCTGTCCGTCCGCCGGCCGCGGCACGACCTCCCACCAGCCCTCGCGCTCCATTTCCTCACCGAGCTGTATGGCGACCGCGCAGCTCATCCCGTCGAGTACCACGACGAGCGGCGCACCCGCGCCGGTCAGCGGGCGCACGGCCGACTCCAGGACGTTCTCGATGACCGGCATGCCCTCCGGCCGGTGTGCGGTGGCGTGCGCCGACCAGGCCGCGAGGCGGCGGGCGAACTGCTCGTCGAGACGTTCCCTGCGGGCCCGCCCCCGCTCGTACAGCCCTCGCAGTTCGCCTGCCGTGGCCAGATCGCCTCCGGGGTCCCCGGCCCACAGGAGCGTGAGCGCCCGATCCGCCCATCCCCAGTCGGTGACGTGGGAGCGGATGCCTTCGGCCACCGTGGGCACGGCCGGTTCGGTCTGCTCCAGCCAGCGTGCGACGCGTACCGCCATCTCCGCCACCCGCACCCGGTCCGGGTAGAGCGCGACCAGGCCGTGCCCGGCCAGGTCGGCGAGCGCCGTCTCACCCGCAGCGGAGGAGTGGCGTGCCTCAGCGACCGTCCGGCCGAGTTGCGCGGCGAATCCCGTCGGCAGGAAGCGGCTGCCGGTGAGGGTGTCGGCCAGGCCTGCCGTTTCAGCCAGCTTCTCCGACCTGTGCAGTACGGCGAAGACCCGTTGCCGGGCGGCCAGGCTGCTCCTGGCCTGGACGATCCAGCGCGTCAAGGTGCCTTCCACCGCGTCGGTGAAGGCGCTGAGGGCGGCCCGGCGGGGCATGACCTGCCCGAAGAGGCCGCCGATCGCGAGGGCCGTGTCCGGGGCCGCGGCAGGGTCCCGGAGCGCCGCGGCGAGGATGCCGAGGGCCATGGCGTCGTCGCCGAGTCCCGCTTCGGCGAGGGAGAGGAGCACGGGGGCCGCGGGACCCGCGGTGTCACCGAGCCAGTTCTTCAGCTCGGCACGTTCTACTGACGGGAGTTCGGCGAAGCGGAGCGGACCCGCCGGCGTGCGTGACCAGGCGAGCAGAGTGTCCATGTCCAGCGTGGGCGGATGGGTCTGCGCGCCGGGTCCTGAGGCAGTCTCGCCGAGGCCGAGCCGCTGCACGGTCAGGGCGCGCAGAGCCGTGTCGAGGGTCAGCAAACCGCCCACGCGCGGCCAGCCGACGTCGGACGGCTCGGCTTCGAGGAGCGCTTCGAGGAGCCATTCCTTGCCGTACATCCGTACGTCGAGACCGGTGGCACCGAACCGCTGCGTGACGACCTCCGCGTTCTCGACGGTGAGAGTGCGTCGGCGTACGGCCCTTCCGCGCAAGTCCCAGCCGAGCTGCTCGTCGTCAACGCCGGTGGTGACCACGAGGACGTCGCCGGGGCCGGCCGCGTGCCGATGGTCCTGCCAGGCTGCCGTCACGCCGAGGACGGAGGACTCGTCGCGCACCTGGACACGCCGGGGCTCGTCGTCAACGGTCGCGGTGAATCGGGTCGGCGCTCCCGTCACGTAGTGGCCATGGACCAGGACCAGGCTGCGTTCGCGCAGGCTGGCCGCGTGCGTGGCCAGCAGCGCCTCGATGGTGCGGCGTCCCACCCTGGGCGCGGCAGCGGCCATCAGCGTCCGGCCCCTTCGGTGTCGGTGCCGCCGTGGTGGCCCTGAGGACCGTTCCCGAAGGTGTCGGCGGTCTCGCTGTCGACCGGGTGCCAGGCGATCCGGACCCTGGTGTTCGGGTGGGCGGTGAGGTAGGTGCGGATCTCTTCACTGATGTCGGCGACCATGGCGGCCAGGCTCGCTTCGAGGCGAGTGGGTTCCACGACGTGCACGGGGCCGGGGCTGTCGGTTCGGCCCTGGTGTGCGCGCTCGGGCTCGGGCTCGACATCCGTGTTCCTGACGGGAGGAGCGGGGACACTCGGGTTCCCGTGCTGGATGAAGCCGGTGTCCTCGGCGGCGGGCTGCGCGTGCGCCGTGGGCTGCGCCGGCGCGGTGGGCCGGGCCGCCTGCGCGAGCCGGGCCGCCTCGCGCATCAGCGCCTTGGCGCTGTCCCGCATTCCGTCCAGCACGGGAACGAGCGAGGACGCCTCCTCGTGATCGCCGGCGGTCCTGGACACCTCCGCGAGAAGTCGGCCGGCGCGGTCGCCGACGCTGTCGTCCCGGTTCGCGAGCTCGCGGACGGTGTCGAGGTCGTCCGCCCAGTCGTCGGAGCGCAGCGCGGCGAGCACTTCGGGCGCATGCTTGACCGCCGCCCCGATCTCTCCGTCCGTGACGTCGTACGCCGCGGCGGCCAGCTCCCGCACCAGCGAGGCGGGATCACCGGTACGCAGAAGGCGCGCGATGAGGTCGGCCGCCGCCTTCAAGGACTTGACGCGCGGAGCGTCCGCGCCGCCCGGTCCTTCCAGGCCGAGGCGGGCGGCGTTGTCCTGCAGCAGGGCGCGTACGTCTGCGACGGCCCTCCGGTGGCTGTCCGCGACCTCGCGGACCTTCTCCGCGAGGTTGGCGACATTACGGGCGAACAGCACTCGCGAAACCGTCTCGCCAAAGATCTTCCCCGCACGCCCCAGGGCGGCTGCGAACTCCTCTTCGCCGGGGAGTTCCACCGCCCTGAGCCCGTAGCCCTGGCCGATCCGGTCGAGTTCGGGGGCTTGGGGCAGCGGCGAGGTCTGGTAGACCCAGGTGCGGTCGTCGAGCAGGGCGTACGTGGCGATGATCAGATTGCCGACGTTGCGGTCGAGGCCGGTGTAGCCGAGCTCCTCGATCCAGCCACGGATGTCCTCCACCGACAGGTCGGTGCCGGTGTCGGGGTTCTCCGCCGCCTTCTTGTTGATCCTCAGCCGCCAGTCGTTGGTGACGTTGAGCGGACCGTCGTGCACCTCTCCGAGCCCCAGGGCGTGGACGATCTTCCGCACGGTGACCAGCTGGTGTCCGTCGACCACGACGCGGCGGGAACCGTCCGCCATGGCCCGGTTGATCCAGGTCAACGTCGTCTTCAGGTCGCCCTTGGTGATGGCCTTACGGGTGAGCCGCGGGTCGAAGTCGGGGTGCTTGGGGTGACGTGCCGCCAGAATCCCGTCGGCGATGAGGAACAGGTTCTCCTCGAAGCCGACAGCCGCTTCGGGGTTGGTGCGGGCGAAGCCGGGCTGGAGGGCGAGCAGGTGCTTGCCCTCGGGGACCTCGGCTCCCGTGGTCCCGGGTTCGGCCCGGGCGATGCCGTACACCTGCTGGAGCGCATCGGTGAGCTGGCCGGTGAGGCTGTCCCTGGACGCTTTGAGCTGGTTGCGGATCTGAGCGCGTTCCTCGGCGGGACGGGTCGCGGTGTGCTCGTCCAGCCGGTCCCGTTCGAGCAGGTAGTTGATCTTGAGGAGACGTCCGAGATTGCGGCTCTTCTGCCCGGAGAGGAAGTCGGACAGCCACACCACGGTGGGTGCGGCCCTTCCGGCGCGCTTCATCCGGTCGACCCGCTGCACGTCGTCCATCGGCGAATGATCACCGTCGTCGAAGGGGTAGTCGAAGACGATCCGGAGGTCGCTACCCAGTTGCGGCCCGAACTCCTCGTCGGGCAGATGGGGGTCGCGGACATTGCCGAAGACGAACTCGGCCGTGCGCTTCGTTCCGCGCCAGACGACCTCCCGCAGGCAGACGAACGCCTGGGTGTCGGGGACGCCGAGCGCGGCCCACAACTGGTCCTTGATCCACTGCCGTCGGTAGCCGAGCTGGTCCGCGACACCCTGCACCTCTTCGAGGAGCGGTTCGACGTCGAGGTCGGAAAGGTGCAGGTGGAACACCGGGTCCCCGCTGTCGCCCTCGCTGCGCAGCTCACCGTCGAAGCCCTCGGACTGCAGCTCCAGGAGCCTCTTGACCGCGACCGAGCCGGCGTCTCCGACCCGTGTCCTGATCGTGCCGTGGTTGAGGGCCGCGAGCTTGCCCCCGGTGAGCCGGGACAGGGCGGGCACATGCGGGGCGATGGAGGCGAGCAGCAGCGTCTTGACGAGCCGGTCGTCGGTCCTGAACCGCTTGTCGTCGGCCGAGCCGTACTTCGTCAGCAGGTGGTCGCGTACCCGCTCGTGGAAGCGGCGGGCGATGTCCGCCTCCGCGCGCAGCTTGGCGGTGAACGCCTCGCCCGTGCGGGACGCGATGACGTCCCACAGATCGCCCAGCGGGATCAGTTCACCCAGCTTGAGGTCGTCGAGGCGCCGCCCGAGCAGTTCCTGCACGAGCTTGAGGCCGGTCCGCTCACGCTGCAGGGCTCCGGAGAGGTCCACCAGGACGTTGAGCAGGGCGGGTGACAAGGGGTAGAGGGTGCGGAAGTCGTCCCAGTTCGCCTCGGTGCGGCCCTGGGAGTCGAGCAGAACCTGCCGCACCTCGTCCCGGGAGGACTCCACGAGTCTGAACGCGTCGTCGCGCGCCTGCTCCATGCCGGGCCGCGGGGCCAGCACCCGGTGCTTGATGATCTCGACGAGATTGCTGTCCTCCAGCTCGACGACGTCCAGCCGCCCCGCCAGATACTCGATCTGCTGTTCGAGATTCTGTACGTCGGCACCCGCGACGTCCGCGCCGATCAGCTGCGACAGGTCACGCTGGCGGGAGATGAACGACACGATCGGCACCGGCCGGTTGCCGTCGGCGGACTCGATCAGCTTGACCAGGCGCTGCACCTGGTCGCGGACGAAGTCCTGTTCTCCCATGTGGGCCTGGAGCCAGAGGACCAGCTCGTCGAGGAAGAGCACGACGCCGTCGTAGCCGAGGGAACGGGCGTGCCGGGAGATGACCTTCAGGCCGTTCTCCAGCGGGATGAAGGAGTCCTTGTCGCCGCGTGCCGCCTGGACGTACGAGGCCATGGGGCCGCTGACGAGAGCCGACACCAGCCGATCCCGGTCCGGGTCGCCGGCCCGCGCCGCGAAGGCGCGGTCGAGATCGGCGCTGCTCCAGTCGACGGGGACGGCGACATCGCCCGTGCCCGCGTCGATGACGGGCACATCCTCGTCATCGCCCCCGCCATCGCCCCCGTCCACCGCGGCGGCGCCCGCCGTCGACGCTGCGGCTCCGAGCCACTGCCGAAAGGTGGCGTCGTCGGCGAGGAACTCGCGCTGTCTGCGCGCGTCGGCGAGCAGCGCGTCGGCCCGGTAGACCGCGGGTGTCGGCGCCTCGGGGTGCAGCTCGCGCACCGTGTGCACGTAGCCGCCCAGCAGCGCGGAGTCCAGGTCGGTGGAGCCGACCAGGTGGTAGGGCACCATCAGGAACCGGCTCTCGGGCAGCCAGTCCTGGTGCTCGGCCATGACCTCGGCCAGCCGCGGCTTGTCCCGGGCCGCCGGGTGGTTGTTGAGCGCCGCGTGCAGCACGGTCAGGAAGTGGCTCTTACCGGCGCCGAACGAGCCGTGCAGGTAGGCGCCGTGCGAGGCGCCGTCGCGTACGGCGGCGGCGACGATGCCGAGCGCCTTGCGGAACTGCCTCTGGAGCTGCTCGGTGACGACGTACTCGGCGACGCGCGCCTCGGTCTCGCTGAAGCCCTGAGAGAGATCGATCTTGAAGTTGCCCGCGTGGACATCGTCCTTGACGGCGATGACGTCACGCAGGACGAGCTCTCTGGTCGACATCAGGCGATCATTCCCTCACTCGGCTGGACCCCGGCTGGCCGGTGACGCGCCGCTGCCGCGCGCCCCCCGGCCCAATCTTGCCAGGCCGCGCCCGTACGGGAGCGGCCCGTCGCACTCTTCGCGGTACGGCCGATCACGGTGAGTGGCCTCTCCCGTCACAACGGCCGCCCCGCCTCACCCACCGTCGCGAACGCGGGGCAACGGACCGCCCCGCCGGCCACGGACCGCCCCGCCGGACATGGCCGAGTCGCGCCCTACCTCCGGCCGCGCCCTTCCTGTTCCGTTGGGGAAGGGGGCCGTCGGCGGCGCGCTGGGGCGCGGTCGAGCCGGCCCGTGAAGGGTGGGTGGTGGACGGGTGGGCACGTCATCTCCGTGGCCGGGGCCGAGCGGCAAGGCCGGTACCCCGGGCGAGTGGAGGCGCCTGAAGGGGCGCCTCGACGTGTGGCGCGACGACCAGCCGGACTCGCTGGAAAGCCTGGACTCGATCGCCGAGGACGGGCTCGGGGTGCTGCGGCGGACCCTGCGCGAGGACCCGTCCGCGTTCGGCCTGTACGACGCCGCCTGCGCGGGCGGTGAGCGGCTGACGGCCGTCATGGACACCATGACGGTGCCGGGCGGGGGCGACGACCGTGCGGTAGAAGGCGCGGGCGGGGGCGACGACCGTACGGACTTCGCGGCGGCCTTCGTCTCGGCCGTGGGCGGTGAGGGCGGCACGATCGCCGACGCGGCCGTACGACGGGCCGCCGCGGCGACCATGCGCGAGATGGCCAAACGCCACCCCGAGGCTCTCGCCTCGGGCGGAAAGGGCTGGTCCGGCGATCTGCTCTGCCTCCTCTACCGGTGGTTCTTCGCGGACACGGTGGCCGAGTTCCTGCACGCCTTCGTCGCCGAGAAGATCAAACTCATGGTTCCGGTACTGCCGCCGCTCGACCCGGAGGACCGCATAGCGGACTGGATCGCGGACCGTGTGCTCCGCCTGGTGCCCGACCCGTGCGAGGAGGCCGCGAAGCTCGTGGAGGAGGCGGAGCAGGCAGAGGAAACCGTCGCGGCACTTGAGGACCCGACGCTCGGCACCCTCGTCCAGGTCGCGCGGGGCCTCGTCCCGCGCGCGGTCGGCGCGGCGCTAGGCCTGCTCGCCGAGGCCGAGCCCGCCGCCAATGCCGGCCGCGCCGCCGATACGGGGCCGAGCGCCCCGCCGCCCGAGGAGGCACCCGACACATGACAGCGACGCCGGTCTTCCACTTCTGGCTCCCCCACCCGGACGCCCCGGCGCCCGGGCCCCCGTGGCAGCCGCTGAGCGAGTCCCTGTACTGGGAGTCCGCGGATCGCGCGCCCGACCGCGGTCCCCTCCTCGGGGCCGCACCGGAGTGGGCGCGCGACCTCCAACGGGTCGCCCGCGCCGTCTTCGCGGCCGACCGCTGCACGTCCAGGGAGGCGGAGTTCGACCAGTGGACCCGCCACATCCGCCTCTCCGTCCCGGTCACCGCTCCGGACACGTGGAGACGTGCGCTCCCGCACCTCAGCAGACTGCTCGCGACGGTGACGGGAGACCACTGGGAGGTCGAGTTCCGCCCCTTCGACGCCTACGAGCGGCCGGTCGAGGACCCGCTGCCCCTGATGCCCGAGGAGCTCGCCAGTGAGGTCGCTCTCTTCTCCGGCGGCCTCGACTCCCTGGGCTGGGCGGCCCAGCGCGCCACCGTGCACAGCCCACGTGCCCTGCTCCTGATCACCTTCGACGAACAACAAAAGCTCTTGGCGCCTCAGGAGGCCGTGTTCCAGGCCGTGGACCGACGGAGGAGGCTGGAGCCTCCTCCGCACACCCCTCGTCCCCTGCGGCACCTCAATCACAGCCAGATGGTGCACAGCCCGGAGGGCAGCACCTCCGCTCTCGAACGCACCACACGTTCGCGCGGCTTGCTGTACGCCACCACGGCCGTGCACGCCGCCGCGGCCGAGCGCGTCCCCGTCGTCCATGTCCCCGAGAACGGCCAGCTCGCGCTCAATCCGCCGCTGTCCGCCGCCCGTTCCGGCGCCTGCTCCACCCGCTCGGTACACCCGTGGACGCTGCACCATCTCAACCGGATCATCGAGGAGATCGCGGGCCCGCCGGAGCGGGTGGTCCGGGTCGAGAACCCCTTCGCCACGCTCACCAAGGGCGAGGTGTGCGAGGCATCCAAGGACGCCGGCCTGCCCCGAGCAGTTCTGGAAGCCACGCTGAGCTGCGGTGCTCCTCCGACCAATCAGCCCGGCCCGGTGAACATCCCGCACTGCGGTCTCTGCTTCCCCTGTCTGGTACGCCGCTCCGGCCTGCTGCACGCCTACGGCGAGGACGGCACGCCGTACGCCGCCGACCCATGGGACCCGTCCCTGAACAAGGAACGCACCAAGCACTGGCGGGCCCTGCAGCACTGGCTGGCCACCCCGTGCACGGTGCTCGACCTGGTGGCCGACACCCCGTTGCCGCCGGACGCCCGCCCCGCGGAACTGCTGGCGGTCGTGGAGAGGGGGCGGGAGGAGCTGCGGGCGCTGGTGGCACGAGCACCCGCGTTGCGGCGGTCCGCCTGAGCCACGCCGGGCGGGAAGCGTCCGCGTCCGCATCGGGCTCTTGCGTCCAGCCGACGGATACAGCGCCCATACAGATCCAACTGTATGGGTTCACGCTGTGGACAGATTTGGTCGCCCTCCGTAACCATGGGCAGGTTGATCGAAGCGCGGGAGGCGGGGCGGCGATGGCAGACCACACCAGCGGCACGACAGCGGGCTGCGAGCCTGAACCGTCCGACAGCCTCAAGACGTTCGGAGCGGTCCTGAAGGCGCTGCGGGAGGCGGCAGGGCTCACCCAGGAGGAGTTCGCGCCCCGCGTGCGGTACTCGGCGGCGTACGTCGCGAAGATCGAGCAGGGCAAGCGCTTCCCGCCGGAGACCCTTCCGGGGAGGGCAGGGGACGTGCTGGGGCCCGTCGCGGGCAAGGTGCTCGCGGCGGCGGCGAAGAGCTTGCGGAGGAAGGCGGGGCTGGCCTCGTGGTTCCTGCAGTGGGCGGGGATCGAGGAGGAAGCGATCACGCTGTACGCGTACGAGTGCCGGGGGATTCCGGGGCTGTTGCAGCCGGAGGGGTACATCCGGGCCGTGTTCGAGCGGAACCTCCCACCACTCACGGACACGCAAGTCGAACGGCAGACGTCCGCACGGCTGGAACGGCAGACACTGTTGGTCGAGCACCCGAACACTGCGTTCAGCTTCGTCATCGAACAGTCGCTTCTGGAACGCCAGCTGGGAGGCCCCCCGGTGACGCGTGAGCTGATCGACCACTTGCTCGCCATTGGTCGTCGCACCAACGTCGAGATCCAGATCATGCCGCTTCGGCAAGAAGACCACGCCGGGTTCGAGGGAGAGATGTACCTCGCCGAGAGCCCGGACAACAAGTGGTTCGGATACACCGAGGGCCACCGATCGAGTGCCCTGATCACAACATCGAGCGACGTGAGTGTGCTCCTTCAGCGCTATGGCAAGCTGCGTTCCCAGGCACTGGACTGCCGGGCTACGGTGAGCCTGCTGGAACAGATGAGAGGAGCGCTATGAGCACGACTGATGACCTGAGCTGGTTCAAGAGCAGCTACAGCGGGGGTGAGGGCGACAACTGCATCGAGGTCGCTGTCCGCCCGGACGCGGTCCACGTCCGCGACTCTAAGGACACCGGCCTCCGGCCGTTCGCCGTGACGCCCGACGCCTGGTCGACCTTCACCGCGTACGCGTCCGGTTCCTGAACCGCTAGAAGCCGCCCGATCTGTGAGGCGGCGACCCGCCGTCTCACAGACACCGGCTCCCCTACTCCTCGTCCGGCTCGACCGGCTCCACGGCCATCTTCTTCGGCTCGGCTGCCTTCCGGCCGCGTGTCTTCTTCACCGGCCGCCACGCAGTCAGCTGCGCGTCACCGACGGCGTGCCTGCGCATCAGCGCCTCGAAGTCGGCCTCCAGCGCTTTGGCCGGCACGTCGCCGTCCCACTCCTCGTCCGGCTCGCCATGCCACTGCCGCACCCAGGGCATGACCTCCCGAAACCCCGCGAGCAGCGGAACGATCCGCTCGGTGCCCCAGCCGTCCCCCTTGGTCCGCGCGTCGACCAACTGGGACAGGACCTGTGCCCGGTCCTTGTGGTCCCATCCGGCCCAGCCGAGCATCAGCGTCGAGTCGCCGTCCGGGCTCGCACCGGGATACGAGATGAACCGCTCCTTGGGCACATCGAGCTTGCCACGGTTCGTCCAGTACGAGGTCCGCAGGAAGTCCGACGTCTTGTACTTGCTGGGGGGATCGATTTCGCGGCGCACACCGTCCTTGTCCTCTTTCCGCTGCTCCGCCCAGACCTCCTCCCACTGCGCGCGGGTGCGCAGCCCGGAGTCCTTGTACCGCAGAGCCGCGAGATAGGGCACGTGCTCATCGGCGACCACCTCGGTCAGCACCTGGGCCAGCGGAAGATCCGGCTTACCGAGATGGTCGGAGGCGTAGAGCGCTGCGACGGACACGAAATGCTGATCCGAACTCAAGCGGTCCGCAAGGTAGTTGACGGTCATGGAGCGCGGCTGCTTCATCCCGTCCCGCAGCTCGTACCACAACTCGTCGCTCTCACACCGGTCGAGCAACCAGGTCCGCAGCGCGGCGCGCTCCTTCTTCTCCCAGGGCTCGGCGGACCAACGCCGCTTGCACTCGGGCCGCTCGATCAGTCCGATGTCCTTGGGCCGGGAGGTGATGATGTCGATCCGCGCCTGGACGATCTTTCGGTACCACTCAGGCCAGTGGGCGGGAAGCTCAGTGACGGGGGTGGACCCGTGACGGAGGAACCACTGTTTCACAGCCTCGTCGGTGGCTACTCGTGGAGCGATCGCCAGCTCGAACGCCCTCTCGCCAAGACTGACTTCAGGGACCTCGGAAAGCGCTGCACTCGCGGTTGTACGCGCCAACTCGGCTCCGCCGAGCAGCCCATACAAACCGTATACCTGCCAGTCCAGTTCCTCTTGAAGTGCAATCATCTGCCGCCAGATACGATCATGCTCGATCTTGACTTCCGAGAGAAGCGGCCGGTCGGGGATGGTGTTCGAGCAAACCGCAGATGGTTCCTGCTCCGCCAGCGCGCGAGCCAAAACGTCCAGCTGACGACCCAACCCAAGCGGCAGTTCACGGGGAAGCGGAAATTCCAGCAGCTTCGTTCCGGTGAATTCGTAAAAGCTCTCCCACGCATACCGGCCGGTGGAACGTTCCCCGCCTCGGTTACCCTTGTCCTGGCTGACCTGCTTCAACCAGAAGCAAGCCGTCGACGAGTTGAGCACCCCCAACAACTCCAGGTGCGCGTCCTCATCCGCCCCCTCTGGGAGCTTGATGACTGGCGCAGACCTGTTGAACACCTTCCCACCCCGGTCCAGCACGAAGTGGTTATGCGTCGACACAAACGCAAACGCGATCGATAGCGGCGACCTGAATCGACGCGGAAAGAACATACTGTGGTCAAACCACCGAAGACCACGTTCTTCGGGCGTCTGACCGAAATCGACGCGCCTTCTGAGGGCCGTCCGATCAGGCCAAAGGAAGACTTCCTCTGCTCGTGTCAGACCACGCGGTTCACCTGATTTCGAATACGGAAAGTACGTTTGCATCGGCGCCGACAGTCTAAAGTCCCGCAGTCCGTCACCCAGAACCACGGGTACGCAACCGCTGGAAATCCCTCTCGTCCGGGCTGACGCCTTCGGCAGATAATAGGCATCGTCCAACCCGGTGTGCGTCGTGCGCCCAGTCTCCAAAATTCTCGCCGAGAGCCTTCCCGGAGACGCGTCCAACATGGCGAGGAGTTCTGCAGCCCCGCCCCCACTCACCGACCAAGGGTGCGTCACAAAACTCGCGGCCACCGCGTTCTCCACCGACACCCAGTCCGACTCGCTCCCTGGTCGGCCCACCTGGTCCACGATCGCCCGCCACACGGCACCCTCGGCCGCGTTGACCGGCTGCGTCGGCTCCCCCCGTACCCCCAGCACCGCTCGAAGCGTCCGCCGAGGATTCGGAACGCGGTTGCGTCCCACCAGGATCACCGTCGGCGTCCCGTGCCCCGGGATGTACGCGCCCGACGTGTCGATCACATGCGACAGTTCGGCGCTGTTCCGGAAGAAGACCTCGATGAGCTTCTTGCCGAACTCGCGCTTCATGAAGGAGTTCGCCGTGATCTGCCCGACGAAGCCGCCCCCGCCGAGCCGCCCGCCCGGCCCCCTGACCGCCAGGTCGAACAGCCGCCGCGCGAACGGCACCGACAAGGCGTACGTCCCCGCGCACACGTCCTTGTACGCCGCCCGGTAGTTCTCGTTCTCCTGCTTGTCCTTCACCGTGATGTACGGCGGGTTCCCCACCACCACGTGGTACGAACCGCGTCCCAGCAGGTCCGCACGCTTCGCGTACTCCCAGACGTCCTCCGTCGCGTACGCGTACGCCTCCCCGTCCTCGCGTCCCACGACGAACTCCGCGAACAGCGTGTCAAGGTCGGTCTGGATGCCGGCCGCGCCCCGTCCGTGCAGCAGCGAGTCGCCCACCGCCACGTTGATCGGAAACGACGGCGCCCGGTCCAAACGGCTCGCGCCCGCGACCTTCATCGCCGCCACCAGCAGCCGGAAGCGCGCGATGCTCGCCGCGAAGGGGTTCTTGTCGCAGCCGTGGACGGATTCCAGCGAGCGCCGGATCAGGGTCCAGTCGTCCGTGCCCGGTTCGGCGACGCGCCACTTGTCGAAGAGGCGGTGGAAGATGCCGAGGAGGAAGTGCCCCGAGCCGCACGCCGGGTCGATGGTCCGCAGCCCGCGCAGCGGCTCCCCCGTCGGGTCCAGCGGGTCCTCCCGCGGCGCGTTGAGGCCGAACTCCTCGACGGCCGGCTCCAGCGTCAGGTCGAGGATGAACTCCTCGACGAACGTCGGGGTCTGGAGCAGCGCGTACGTCTTGCGGGCGTGCTCGCTCAGCTCCTGGTAGAGGTCGCCGAGGAACCGCGTGTTCCACTCCGCGTCGGTGAAGTCGTAGCGGATCACGCCCGCCGCTCCCCACCGCCGCCAGAAGGTGAGCAGCTTCGTCGCCGCGTCGTAGCTCGGGGTGAGGCTCCACAGCGGGTTGTGGTTCTCGTCGAAGAGGCCGGCGGCGGTGGGGTTCGTGCCGGCGAGGTGCTCGAAGGAGGCGATCAGCCAGTCGCGGTCGTTGAGGTGCGGGTGCTCGCGGAAGAACAGGTCGTGCCGGGCCTCCGCCTCGGACAGCCGCTCACCGGGTCCGGCGATGAAGGGTTCGCCGATGAGCCCGTTGTCCTCGCAGAACCGGACGAAGACGCAGGCGAGCACCCACGCGGCGGCAGCCTGGGTGACCCGCTCGTCGCGCCAGGCGGCAAACGGGGCCGCGATCCGCTTGGCCTCCTTGGCCTGCCGGTACTCCTCCTCCAGCCGTTCACGGAACTCGTCGACCGTCTCGCTGCGGTCGCGCAGGTCGTCCTCCAGGTCGAGTACCTGCCGCTTCAGGTCCTTGACCAGGGCTTCCTTGTCCAGACCTGGCGTATCCGCCGTCTCCACAGTCACTTTCCCGCTTCCTTCTCACCGCTGCGCACCGCGTCCCTCGCCCGCCCCGCGAATCCGGCGGCCAGGCCCCCAATCCTGCCAGTCCGGACAGCCGGACGGGCCTCCCACCTACGCAAAAGCCCCCGCGCTCTCCCATGCCCCCACTAAAGTGATCGTCGTGACGGCCCCGACCACCCCGACGCCTCCCCCGCACACGTTTCTCAAGGCGGGGCACGACCACTACAAGGCCGCGTTACGGCTGTCCCAGGACGACGCACTCCCCGGCCCTTCCGACCACCTGGCCGGCCTGGCGGCGGAGTGCGTCGTCAAGGCGATGCTGATGGACTTCTTCGGCGCGAAGCAGGACACTCCGGACGGCAAGCCGTACAGCCAGCAGTCCCCGAACGACAAACGGGTGCGGTATGAGCACATGCCCAAAGTCTGGGACCAGCTCCGGCTCATCGCCTCAGGACACCGGGGAAATCTGATCCTCCAGCAGATACCGAACGTGAATCCGTTCAGCACCCCGTCCGATGAATGGGACGTTTTCCACCGCTACCGTGACGGTGACACCTTTCCCTCCGGGCGGCTCGCCCGCCATCTGGCGACCGCCCTCGCCCTGATCAACGCCTACGAGTCGGCGAGATGAACCGAGGAAGCGACCGGACCCCATGACGCAATCAGCCCGATTCGACGAGGCGTGGCGGCAGGCGTGCGCGCTCGCCGATACCGCTGCCGAGGACGGTCGCGACGTCGTTCTCGTCCGGGACCTGTCCGGCCGCTCCACCCTGCTGATCGACGACCGGGACGACGAGCTCCCACCGGACTCCGGCCGTCTCACCAGGCTCCGGCGGGACTTCGCCGACCGCCTCGGCCCCTACGCCGGGCACGACCCCGTGCAGACGGGCGCGTCGATGTTCTCCGCGGACATGTTCTTCGCCGCCCCCGAACTCGTCCTCCGCAAGCAGCGCGAAGAGAACGGCCACGGCCGGGTCAGCGTGCTGGAACGCACCGTCGTCGGTGCCGACTGGTCCGCCCCCGGCACCGGCCGGGCCTCTGCCTCCCCCCGCTCGTGGCCGCGCATCGCCCTGTACGGCTTCAAGGGCGGCGTGGGCCGCTCCACCGCGACCGCCGTTCTGGCCCGGCACCTGGCCGACCTGGGCAAGTGCGTGCTCGTGGTCGACCTCGACCTCGAATCCCCCGGCGTCTCTCAGCTCCTCGCCGACCCGGGTGCGGCGTCCCGGCACGGCATCGTGGACCACCTGGTGGAGTCGGCCGTCGGCAACGCGGACGGACTCGAACTCCTGGCCAAGTCCTCCCTCTCCCCCAAGGAGGGCAACGGCGAGATCTGGCTGGCTCCGGCGTCGGGCACCCCGCGCGAGGGTGAGGAGTACGACTACCTCGCCAAGCTCAACCGCATCTACAGCGATCTCCCTCCCGAGCGGCCGGGCGAGACGCCCCGGCCCTTCGCCCAGCGGCTGGAGGACGCGATCGCCGCGTGCGAGGCGCAGACGGAGACCCGCAACGGCCGCCGGCCCGACGTCGTACTCCTCGACAGCAGGGCCGGCATCCACGACATCGCGGCCGTCGCGCTGACCCGGCTCAGTGACCGGGCGCTGCTCTTCGCGGTCGACAACCCGTCCACCTGGCAGGGATACAGCATGCTCTTCCAGCAGTGGAAGCAGCGGCCCGACCAGGCCCGCGCCATAAGGGACCGGCTGAGCATCGTGGCGGCGATGTTCCACTCCGCCGGAGACATAAAGCGTCTGAACACGCTGCGGCGGCACGCCTACGACACGTTCGTGGCCACCCTGTACGACCTTCCCGACGACGACACACCCGAGCCGTACCTCCCCGCCGAGGGCGACGTCGACGACAAGCCGTACGCGCCCGTCCCCATCCTGTTCGGGAACGACCTGGTGGGGCTCGATCCGCGACGCAGCCCCGACTGGACGAAACTCCCCTTCGTCCGCGCCGCCTACCGGGAGTTCCTGAGCGCCGTGGAAGAACTGGTGCACGACCCGTACGAGGACCTCGCATGACGGACCCGATGACCCTGGCCACCCGGAACCTCATCATCGAGGCGCTCCAGGCCGCCCCGGACGCCGACACCAGCGACCCGGACTTCCACACCATGTTCACTCCCTCCTCCCACCGGGAGGCGCTGGCCCCCGACGCGACGGTGGTGAAAGGGGCACGCGGGACCGGCAAGACGTACTGGGCCAAGGCCCTGGCCGATCCCGCCCTGCGTGAGGTGGCCGCGCGGTCCTACCTGATGCCCAGGCTCAGCCGGACCGAGGTCGTCACCGCCTTCGGCTCGGCAGGCGGTGACGAGCCGGTCTTCCCCGGCAAGCGGGCCATCGAAGGCCTCGTCCAGGAGTTCGGCAAAGAGGACAAACTCGGGGCGAGGGACCTGTGGTCCGCGGTCGTCCTCATGGCACTGAAGGTGCCCCAGGTCATCGCGCTGGACAGCTGGATCGAGCGCATCCGGTGGACCGCTCGCAACGGTGAGGCGTACGAGAGCGCGGTGCGCAGGGCCGACCGCGAGACGCGCGAGCAGGGCAAGACCCTGATCCTGCTCTTCGACCAGCTCGATCGCCTCCACTCGAAGCGCGCGCAGATCGACCTGCTGCTGTCCGGGCTGTTGGAGGTGGCCCTGGAGCTCCGCCTCACCACCACCGCACTGCGCGCCAAGATCTTCGTGCGGCCGGACCTGTACGAAAGCGCGCCCCGGAACTTCGCGGACGCCTCCAAACTGGACGCGAACGCCGCCGACCTCTCCTGGAGCCGGGAGAACCTCTACGGGCTGTTCTTCCACCAGCTCGGCAACCACGCCTCGGAAGCGGCACGGGCGTTCAGGGATTCCACCGAGGGGGACTGGCGCGCCGAGGAGGGGGGCCGCTACATCGCCCCGGTCGAGGTACTCGCCGACCAGAAGGCACAGGAACGCCTCTTCGTCACCCTGGCCGGCCCCTTCATGGGCACGGACCGCCGCAAGGGACACACCTACACCTGGCTGCCGAACCACCTCCAGGACGGTCTCGGCCGGATCAGCCCGCGCACCCTGCTCTCCACGCTGCGCAAGGCCGCCGAGCGCACTGACAGCGCGGATGCCACCCACCCCCTCCCGCTGTACTACGAAGCCATCCGCGAGAGCCTCAGCCACGCGGCCTCGGTCCGGGTCCAGGAGCTTAAGGACGACCTCGCCTGGGCGGCGCTGGCCGTCGAACTCCTCGCGGGCAGCCAAGTACCCATGGAGCCGTCCGCCGTTCAGTACGCGTGGAACACACGCGGGTTCTCGGCCAGGCTCCGCGAGGTGCTGGAGCGTGAGACGGCGGGGGGCGGTCCCCGAGACGCCGGCGACCCCGTCGCGCTGCTGGGGGAGCTGGAGAAGCTCGGCGTGATCACCTACCGCACCAACGGGGCCGTCGACCTTCCCGACATCTACCGGCTCGCCTTCGACATCGGCCGCAAGGGCGGCGTCAAGCGCAGCACCAGCCCTTCCTGAGAGCCGCGTCAGGGCAGCCCCGGGCGGGCGCGCCGGGGCTCTCACCCGTCGAGCGCCGCCACGAACTCCGCCTCCAGGTGCTCCCGCTCCCCGTCCCCACCGATCACCTCGACCGTCCTGCCGTCGATACGCGGCTGCTGTGACCGCGTCTCGACCGGGCACAGCAGCCACAGGCCGTACGGGACGGTCTCCGGGCGGCGGGCCGCGGCCTGGAGGCGGGTCAGGAAGCCGTGACCGCCCTCGTCCCAGTAGCGGGCGACCAGGCCGGCGTCGTGGAGGAAGAGGACCGTGCGGGGCGGGGCGGCCAGCTCCAGGAGGGCGTCCTCCATCCGCTGCCAGACGACGCGGGCGAAGGAGGCGAGACCGGGCTTGACGCGGCCGGGTGCCGAATTGCCGTCTGCGCGCAGGAACTTCTGCCAGTCCTGCCCCTTCTCGTCCGCCAGCTCCCGCAGGGTCCGCAGGAACATCTCCGCCACGTCGACCGTGACGACGCCCTCGGGCTCGAAGGCCGCCGCCACGCGCTCCGCCGTTCCCGCGACCACGGTGCGCTTCACCGTGAGGGCCAGGAACCCGCCGCGCCCGGCCCGCTCCGTGAGCCGGGCTCGCAGCACCGCGTGCGGGTCCTCCCGGTCCGACCGGGAGACAGGACGAGGGGGGAGGTGGCTGGTCTGGGCGCCGGTGGAGGTGCGGGTGCCGGACGGCTGCGTCCTGCGCGGGAAGAACGTCCTGGAATCGGCGTCGTAGCGCAGGCCGAAGCGGGCTCCTTCGAGCGCGTCCTCGAACGCGACATGTGTCGGCTCGCTGCCGCCCGCGAGGAGGTCGAGATCGGGGAACCGTGCCCGCAACCGGGCCACCAGGCCGGGCACCGTGATGCCCCGGTCGTGGCGGACCCCGGCCCCCGCCTGGGAGATGCGCAGTGCCCGCTCCAGACTGAGATCCTGCGGGTACAACTCCAGGCGCGGGGTGGCGGCCGTCCGGGAGGCGACCGTGGCGGCCAGCGCCACCAGGCGGGTGTCCGCGAGCGGGGCGAAGCCGTCGGGGGCCGGTACGGCGCGCAGTTCGCGGAGGACCTCGGTGCGGCCCGGCAGTGGGTCGCGCCGGGCCAGCTGATGGGCACATGCCCCCAACGAGGCGGCGTAATCGGCCAGTTCCCCGGGACTGGGATCCTCGGTGCCGGGCAGCGACTCGGCCGCGACGAGGATCGCGTCGCCGCGCCGGTGCACCGCGAGCCGGGGCTCGTGCGCTCCCGCGCCCCCGCTCCCGGCGCCTTCTCCCGTCCCCACCGTGTCCGATGTCTCGGCCTCCGCAGCGGCTCTGACCACCGCGAGCGATCTGGCCAGGGTCCGTTCTGCGGTGTCGCTCCCCGCGCCGTGGCGCGCACGCAGTTCCGCGGCGGCTTCCGTGGCGGTCATGACCCGTCCGGCGGCGGTGACGACGTCGACCAGCTCGGCCCGTACCGGTTCGAGCCAGGCGGACGCGGCCCACCGCTTGATCTCGACGCGGTGGTGGCGGGAGACCGGCGGCTGCTTGATACCCAAGTGGTCGGCGATGCGCGCCTGGACCGGCCAGGCCCCAAGCGGCGAAAGACCGCCCTCCTCGGGCGGGAGTCCCAGCGTGAGCCGGACGACGTCCGTGCGGTGGGACCCCTTACGGCTCGGCGCGGGCGCCAGCAGGGCGGCCATCTCGTCCACCGACAGGATCCGCTCCGGGGCCGCGCCGTCCGCCGCATCGCCGGCGCTGCCGGGTTCCGGGACGGCCGGAGCGGTGGTCGCCGCCCGTGGGAGCCCGCCGTCGACGGCCGGTAGCAGCGCCACCGCCCACTGCTTGCGGCGGCGGTTCAGCTCCTTGCGGACCAGCGCGCCCGCACCCCGCGCCCGGGAGATGACGTGCGGCTGGAGCTCCAGCAGCTCGCCGACCCGGTAGGCGTGCAGGTCGTTCGCGACGGACACCGCCCTGGGGGACAGACCCGCGGCTTCCAGGAGCGTCGTGGTGTCGGCTGCGGCGGCGGCCGTGTCACGGTCCTTCTCCGGGTCGTCCGAGGCGGTGCCGACCGTGGAAGGGGTGGTGGTGGGACCGGTCGAGTCCGCAGCGCGGAACACCTTCCGCCACTCGTCCCGCATCTGCCTCAGGGTGTCGAAGCGGTGCTCGGTGTCGCGGTGCAGTGCCCGGCGGAAGAACCGGACGAGGCCCTCGCTCAGGGCCGGTTCGAACAGTTCGGCCGCGATGTGGAGGGCGGCGGACTCGTTGGTGAGCGGGTCGTTCTGCCCGTCGCCCCACACCGGGCGCTCGCCGCCGGCCATCTCGTGAAGGGTGACGGCCGCCGCGTACCGCTCTGCGTGATCGTCGTAGTGGGCCCTGCGCGTCGACCCCAGGAACGGATCGAGATAGCTGCGCGTACCGGCCTTGATGTCCCGGTCCGATGCATCCGTCAGCGAGAAGTCGAAGAGCTTCAACTGCCAGGTGCGGTCCTTGCGCCGCTGGATACCGAAGTTGTCCGGTTTGATGTCACGGTGGCGCACCCCGTGCCCGGCGAGCTGGTCAAGGGCTTGGAACAGGTCGTCCGAGAACCGCTCGAGCTCGTGGTAGGTGAGTCGACCCTTGCCCCTGAGCCGCTCGCCGAGGGACTGCTCGCCCGCGTACTCGAGCTCCAGGACCGTACGGCCGCCGATCTCCCGCACCCCCTCCCCGCGCAACTGGACAACGGCTCCGCCGCCGACCGTGCCGAGTACGCGTTCCTCGGCGCGCAACCTGCCGGCCCGCTCCTCGTCGAGCGCCACCTTGAAGACGTGCTCGTCGATCTGGATCTGCCCGTCCTCGTCCTCGGTCGCACGCTCTACGAGCAGAGCCCTGGCCGTGGCCCCGGTGCCGAGGACCCGTCGGACCGACCACTCCGCGTCGAGCGACTGACCGGGCAACGCGTCCAGCGGGTCGACACCGGTCGAGGCCGGGGAGTCGGGCAGCACGCTGGCGCGCTCGGCCTCGTCGAGGAGATCGAGGAATTCCTCGACCGAGCCGAGACGGTCGTTGACATCGGTCCTGGTCGCCTGGAAGACGAGGTCGTCCAGAGCCTCGGGCAGTCCGTCCGCCACCGCGAAGAGGCGCAGGCCCGAGTCCGTGCGCAGCCGATCGCTCAGCGCGCTGCGCTGCGTGGCCGGCGGCTGGCCCGTGAGGATCAGATGGGCCACCGCGCCGAGGCCGAAGACGTCCAGGTCGCCGGGGTCTGCGTACGGCTGGTCCGTCTCCGGGGCCAGATAGACCCGTGCCGTGTCCTCGATGAGCGCCGCGTCGAGGGCGGAGCCGCCGATCGAGCGGAAGAACGTCGCGTTGGAGTCGAAATCCCGGGCCGCGGTCTGCCAGTCGGTGATCCGCAGTTCGGGATGGGACCCGGCCTCCTTGAAGGAGACGTACACCGAGCGGGCGGCGAGTGCCCGGTGGTACAGCGAACGGTTGTGTGCGTAGCGGACTGCCTCGGCGAGCTGCCGGACCAGATCGAGGCGCGTCTCGGGGGTGAGCATCCCGCCGTAGGTGTCCAGGTACTGGTCGAGCCGCAGATCAGTGCCGCGATGGCGGAAGAGGATCGCGGGCCCGCCCTGGTGCTCACGGAATTCGACGGCGTCGACGATGCCGCGGTGGTGGATCCCCTGGAGCACCTGGTACTCGCGGCGCGCGGCACGTTCGGTGGCCTTCCGTGCCGCCTCGGTCGCCATCTGGCTGACCAGGTAGATACGGACCCGGCCCTCCTCCTGGACCATGCCGTCGTCCCGGGACGCGAGGCGGTCCTCCCAGGACGGCCCGGCGTCCAGGGGGTGGGGCGCCATCTTCCAGGCGTCGCCGAAGCGCAGATGGGCGGCGGACTGGCGGATGCCGATGGCTTTGAGGAGCTGCGGGAGGGTGTGGCGGGAGAACTCCGGGGTGATGCGCCGCTCGGGACGCTCCGGCGGCAGCCCGAGGAAGTCCTGCCAGATGCGCTTGAGGCCACAGGCGCCGTCGTCGCGGCCGTAGACCTTGATCTGCTGGACCTCGTCCAGATGACTCTCCAGGTCCGGGGCGGAGAGGAACACGGCGGGTTCGATGCGGGGCACGACACGCTCACTCATGCCCAGCTTGCGTGCCGCCCACTGGAGCTGGCTCTTCAGCTCCTTGGACTTCATGTCGTTGAAATGCAGCGGATTGGTCAGGGTGCGGGTTCGGTCCTGGCCGCGGAAGTTCCAGGTGGAGCCGGTGTTGTGGAGCTGGCCCGGATGGCTCTTGATCTCGACGAGGAAGAGTCCGGCGGGGACCGCGATCAGCAGGTCGCATTCGTTGACGCGTCCGGACTGCGCGGTGAAGGAGAAGGTGGCCCAGGCCCGGTAGGGCTCGGCGTGCGGCATGAGCTGCCGGACGTGATCGAGGGCGTCCTGTTCCCAGGGGTAGGGAGAGACGCGCTCCTGCGACCACTGCCGGGGCGGCCTCACCGGGCCAGGTTTCGGCGTCCCGGACGCCGGGGCTCCTCCCGCTGCGGTCACTGCCCCACCCTCCCGCGTCTCCCTCGCCCAACAGGGCCGCATCATGCCCGGTCGACCTTATCGCGGCCGTTACGGGAAGTGAGCTGCGCTCCCGGACGTGAATGAGGGCGATCACTCCCGTGCGGCCCAGTATGTCCCCCTCTATGGATCTGTCCCCACGGCCCGGCACCGGCCGGGGCGGCGATAGTGTCCGCTGCGTGAGCGAGTACCAGTACTACGAGTTCCAGGCCCTCGACAGGCCGCTCAACAGCACAGAACAAGATCGGTTGCGGACCATCTCCACCCGGGCCCGTATCACCGCCACCAGCTTCACCAACACCTACAACTGGGGTGATCTGGGCGGCGATCCGAGGCGCATGCTTGAGCGCTATTTCGACGCACATCTCCACGTCACCAACTGGGGCACCCACCGGCTGATGCTCCGCCTCCCCAAGCGAACCCTGAGCCTGCCCACCGCGCAGCCGTACTGCATGGATCCCCACGTCGACGCCTGGACCAACGGCACCCACCTGCTACTCGATCTGACCAGCGAGGACGAGGGCGGCGACTGGATCGAGGGCGCCGACGACTCGCTGACCGCCCTCATCGGCGTACGTGATGAACTCGCAACAGGCGACCTGCGCCCCCTATATATTGCCTGGCTGTCCGCGCTCGCCGCCTGGGAACTCGAAGACGACGACGAAGAGGAGTACCAGACCTGCCCGGAGCCGCCCGTCCCGGCCGGGCTCGCCGAACTGACCGCCCCGCAGCGCGCGCTCGCGGATTTCCTGCGCGTGGACGAGGACCTCCTGACGGTCGCGGCCCGGGCAAGCACCGCCTTGTCCAGGAAACCGGCCAAGCCCACGAAGAGGGAACTCGCCCCGCTGATCGCCGCCGTGCCCCCAAAGGAGAAGGACGCCCTGTTGCTGCGGCTGGCTCTCGGCCCGGAGCCCGGCCTGCACACCGAATTCCTGCGACGCCTGCGCGGCGCCGCCACCCCCGCCACAGTTCCCGGGCGCCGAACCGCCGCCCATCTCCTGGACGCCGCACACAGGCTGCGCTCCGAACACCGCCACCGGGCTGCTCACCAACACACACCATCGCCCGAGTCCAACGCCTGACCGCCTCGCGAGCGAGGCACAATCCGCCTGGCAGCATCTCCAGGCGCACACCGCCACGAAGAAGACCAGCGCCTACGACTAGGCCGTCACCGCCCTCACGCAACTGCACGAGGCGCTACGCCCATAGGGGCCGGCAGACCGACTTCCGGCAGCGCCCGACCCGCCTGCGTGAGGGCAATCAGCGCCACCTCATCCACCGCCTCGACCGGCTCGACCGGCTCGACCTTCGACAGCACCCTTGGCACGAGTTCAGGTCTAGCTGCCTGTGCCGCTCCGAATGCCCCTGAGCCCAGGCGTTGGCCTTGTCCCGGATGGAGGCCAGTGGCGGACGCGGTGCGTCCGCTCACCGCGCAGCGCGGGCGCGACGCCACTCGTTCCCCGAACGTTCAACTCGCCGTCCGCGCAAGAGCTGTGTGCCGTCCCTAGGGTCCCTGTGAAACGTCGTGAGAGCAGGGGACACAGGGAAGGGACTCATGGACGCGCTCATCGCCGTCCGGGCTCGCGGGGTCACCAAGTGCTTCGGTGACGTCGTCGCGCTCGACGGCATCGATCTGGACGTGGCGCCGGGGCGGATCCACGGCCTCGCGGGGCCGAACGGTGCGGGCAAGACGACGCTGCTCGGTATCCTGCTCGGCCTGGCCGTGGCCGACGGCGGCAGTATCGAGGTCCTCGGGGCGCCGGCCGGGCGGGCGCTCGCCGCGCCCGACGGTGTCGCCGGGTTCGTGGACGGGCCCGGGCTCTACCCCTCACTCACCGCCCGGCAGAACCTCGCCGCCCTGGCCGCCCTGCGCGGCGGCGACGCGCGGACGGCGGGGATCGACGACGTGCTCGGCCAGGTCGGGCTCGCCGACGTGGCCGACGACCGGGCCCGCGGCTTCTCCCTCGGCATGCGCCAACGGCTCGGGCTCGCCGCGGCCCTGCTCACGAAGCCCCGACTGCTCGTGCTCGACGAACCGGCCAACGGGCTCGACCCCGCGGGCACCCGGCATGTGCACGGTGTGCTGACCCGGCTCGCGGCGGACGGCACCGCCATCGTGCTCTCCAGCCACCGCATGGACGATCTCGACGCGTTGTGTTCCGAGGTCACCATCCTCGCCACCGGGCGGGTCGTCTTCTCAGGACCGCTGGAGAAGCTCGCCGCCGAGAACCGTGAACTCGACTACCGGCTCCTCACGTCGGACCCCCTGGCCGCCCGCCGGCTCGCCGGCGACACGGACGGGGTCCGGGTCGCCGGGGCCGCCAACGGCGCCGGGACGCGCCACGGCGAGGAGGCGCTCGTCGTACGCGCGCTGGTGCCCGCCCTCGACGAGCTGGTGGTGCGTCTCGTGCGCGCGGGCATCGCGCTGCGCGAGCTCGCGCCGGTGGTGTCGCCGCTGGAAGCCGCGTTCCTCGCCCTCACCGAGCAGCAGGAGGACTTGCGATGACCGCACCGACAACCGCGTCCGGCCCAGCATCGACCGCGACTCCCCCGTCCGCGCCGGAGCACGCGGCCGCCCCCGGCGATCGCGTCACCCGGCCCGTGCCGGTGGCCCGCGCCTACCGCTTCGAGCTCGTCAAGCTCGTCTCGCAGTGGCGCATCCGGCTGCTCGTCCTCGCCTGCTGGATCGCGCCCGCCGGGTTCGTGGCCGCGGTGAGCCGGCAGTCCACACTGCCCGTCGACACGCTCTTCGGCCGGTGGATGCACGCCACCGGGTGGGCCGGACCGCTGGTGGTGCTCGGCTTCGCGGGCACCTGGGCGCTGCCGCTGCTGACCTCGGTGGTCGCGGGGGACGTGTTCGCCTGCGAGGACCGGCTCGGCACCTGGCGGCACCTGCTCGTGGCGGTGCGCTCGCCGCGGCGCATCTTCGCGGCGAAGGCGCTGGCAGGACTCACCGTCATCCTGCTGCTCGTCGCGGGGCTGGCCTGCTCAAGCGCGGCCGGCGGGCTCGTGTCCGTCGGCGACCAGTCGCTGGTCGGCCTCGACGGCCACCTGCTCGCGCCGGGGGAAGCGGCCGTGCACGTCCTGCTCGCCTGGGTGTGCGTGCTCGCGCCGACGCTGGCGCTCGCCGCGGTCGGGCTGCTCGGGTCCGTGGTCCTGTGGCGGTCCCCGATGGGGCTGCTGCTGCCGGCGCTCGTCGCCCTCGCGATGCAGCTCGCGCAGATGCTGCCGCTGCCCGTCGCCGTCCGGCTCGCCCTGCCCGGCTACGCGTTCATCGCCTGGAACGGCCTGTTCACACGCCCCGCCCAGCTCGGTCCGCTCCTGATCGGCGTCGCGGTGTCCCTGGTGTGGGCGGTGGCCGCTACGGCGCTGGCCCTTCTGCTCTTCCTGCGGCGCGACTTCACCAACCCGGCGGACGACGGGTCAGGGCGCCGCGCGGTCACCGCGGGGCTGCTGCCGCTCGCGGGGCTCGTCGCCGTGACGGTGGCCGTGCTCGCGGCGGCGACTCCCGCGACGGTCACGGGGTCCGGGATCCGGCAGGCCGGGGTGGAGCGCTCGCTGGCCACGGCGTTCGCGCACCTCTACCGGATGCAGACCAGGCAGTTGAACCGGCCCGCCGTCACGGAGGCGCAGCTGAGGGCGACGGCGGCGTGCACGAAGGGCGACGTCGGCGACGGCGCCCAGGGAGCGGGCAACGACTGGCACTGCGTCGTCACCTGGCACCTTCCCGGCGTCGAGGCCACCGGCACGGCGGTCTACCAGCTCGACGTCACCTCGGACGGGCGGTTCGTCGCCGACGGCGACGGGCCGAAGGAAGTCAACGGCTACTTCCTGGTGCGGACCCCGGACGGGGACGCGCCGAACCCGCTGTGGCAGTTCGACGGCAACGTCGAGCTGCTCGACCACCCCATGAAGGGATGACCCCATGCAGGTCACACGCCGCAGGCGTGCCAAGAAGAAACCCGTACTCCTCGCAAGACGCGCGGGCCGCAGGGTGCCCCTGGTGACGGCGGGCATCACCGCCGCCGCCCTGGCCGCCACGGGCACCGCCTTCGCCCAGACGCACCAGTTCGGCACCCAGCAGGTCGGCCAGGTGACCCACAAGGGGCAGGTCATCTCCAGCGACCAGTACATCGCCCCGTACGGCAAGCGCCTGGTCATGGACAACGGCAAGATCATGTCGTCCACGGTCAGCCCGGACGGCACCCACCTCGCCGCCTCGGTGACCGACGGCGGGATGGCGCTGTCCATCGTCGACCTGAAGACGTGGAAGACGCAGCAGCTCGTCGGCGACTCCGCCTCGGCCGACCTGCGCATCAGTGGCAACGACGTGGGCCAGGAAGGCCCCACGTACTCGCCCGACGGCAAGCACCTGTGGCTGGGCAGGACCGACGGCTACACCAGGTTCACCGTGGGCGCGGACGGCTCCGTCTCCGATCCGGTGGACATCCCGATCCCGGCGGACGGGGCGAAGCACGCGCTGGCCGCCGCCGCGGTGTTCTCGGCGGACGGGTCCACCGTGTACGCGGCGGTCAACGGCCAGAACCGGGTCGTGGCCATCAACGCGGCCACCGGCGCCGTCCAGCACAGCTGGGCCGTGGGCAACGCGCCGCGCGGTGTGGTCCTGGCCGGGCACAAGCTGTACGTCAGCGACGAGGGCGGACGCCCTGCGCGGCCCGGCGAGTCGACGATCAACTCGTACCACACGCAGGTGCCGGCGAACCCGGTGACGGGTGCCACCACCACGGGCACGGTCAGTGTGATCGACGTGCGGAAGCCGTCCGCCGCCGTCAAGAGCATCGACGTCGGCCTGCACCCGACCGCGCTGTACGCGAAGAGGGGCGCGGTGTTCGTCACGGACACGGCGACCAACGACGTGTCGGTCATCAAGACCGCCAACGACAAGGTCGTGCAGACGATCTCGACGACGCCGTGGCCCGAGGCCTCGGTGGGTTACGAGCCTGACGCGGTGACGCTGACCGGCGACGGCCACCTGCTGGTCACGCTCGGCCGCGCGAACGCGGTGGCGGTGTACCGGTACAAGTCGCCGCAGGAGCCGGTCAGTTACGTGGGCCTGCTGCCGACGGACTACTTCCCCGCCGAGATCGCCACGGTCGGCGGCCAGGTGGTGGTGTCCAACACCCGCGGTATCGACGCCCGCCGTCCCACCACCAAGGGCGGCCACGCCACCCACGACACCACCGCGAGCCTGACCCGGTTCACACTGCCCAGTGACAAGACCATCAAGGCCGAGACGCGCAAGGTGTTCCAGCAGAACGGCTGGACCAAGGACTCGGTGAAGCTCGCCACGTCCAAGTCCGACTCCAAGTCCAAGGGCAGGAACAGGACGAAGCCGGTGCCCGTCCCGGCGCGGATCGGCGACCCCTCGACGATCAAGCACGTCTTCCTGATCGTCAAGGAGAACCGCACCTACGACCAGGTGCTCGGCGACATACCCAAGGGCAACGGCGACGCCTCGCTGACCCAGTTCGGCGAGAACGTCACACCGAACCAGCACGCGCTGGCCAACCAGTTCGGCCTGTACGACAACACCTACGACATCGGCACGAACTCGGCCGAGGGCCACAACTGGCTGATGCAGGCCGACAACCCCGAGTACACCGAGTCGTCGGCCGGCGAGTACCTGCGCAGCTACGACACCGAGGACGACGCACTCGGCCACCAGAAGTCCGGCTTCCTGTGGACGGGCGCGCAGGCGGCCGGCAAGTCCGTGCGCGACTTCGGCGAGTTCCAGCAGTTCCTGACGAAGCCGGCGGGCGCGAGCTGGCAGAACCTGTACTGCGACGCCAAGAACATGCAGGCGACCGGTGACTCCACCGCCTACCCGCTGATGTCGTCCTCGCCGATCCCGTCGCTCAACGACGTTTCGGTGCACGGGTTCCCGAAGTTCGACACCAGCGTTCCCGACGTGTACCGGGAGCAGATCTGGAAGCAGGACTTCGAGAAGAACGGTCCCGCGAACCTGAACATGTTCTGGCTCTCCAGCGACCACACCGGCGGCCCGGCGAGCCCGGCCGCGCAGGTCGCCGACAACGACCTCGCGGTCGGCAAGATGGTCGACGAGATCTCGCACAGCAAGTACTGGAAGGACTCGGCGATCTTCGTCGTCGAGGACGACTCGCAGGCGGGGCTCGACCACGTCGACGGCCACCGCGCCCCCGTCCAGATCATCAGCCCCTACGCCAGGCACGGCGTCGTGGACGACCACTACTACTCGCAGATCACGATGATCCGCACCATCGAGCAGATCCTCGGGATCCACCCGATGAACCAGAAGGACAGCGCGGCCACCCCGATGACCGGGGCGTTCACCAGGAAGCCGAACTACAAGCCGTTCAGCGCCCTGGCCAACAGGACGTCGCTGACCGACGGCCTGGCGACCGCGCCTTCCTGCGGCGTGGACACCCCGGCGCCCCAGGACCCGAAGGCGGCGGCCGTGCCGTCGGCGAAGGTCCCGGCGGACATGAAGCCGCTCGCGAAGAAGTGGGACACCTGGAAGTCGCACCAGCGGCTCACCGGGCCCAACGCGGTTGCCGACTACGCCGACCCCGAGCAGATGAACCACCTGACGTGGTACGAGACGCACAACTGGAAGAAGCCGTACCCGGGCGAGAAGAAGATCTTCTCGCCGAGTGACGTGCCGGGCGCCTACATCCCGTCGTCGGACTCCGACGGCTGATCCCGGCCCGCCCGCACGGCGGAGCCCCCGGGCCGGCGTCGACACCGGCCCGGGGGCTTCGTACGTCACCGGCCGCTACGGTCGGGCGAGACCGGCCGCTACGGCCCGGCGAGTACCTGCGGCGGCTCCTCCGCGCCCTCTTCGGGCGTGCCCGTGAGCCTGCGCACCGCGTCCTGCATGTGCTCGTCCATCAGGTACAGCACCCGTGCCTCGTCACCGGCCCTGATGGCCTCGATGATCGCCGCGTGCTCCTCGACCATGACCTCGGGCACCGGGTACTTGTCCTGGAGCGCCGCGATGCACATGCGGGTCTCGACGAACAGCGTCTCCGCCATGCGCCGCAGCCGCACGCTCCCCGACTCGGCCACCAGGACGTGGTGCAGTTCGGTGTCGGCGGCGCTGAGCGCGGCGTGGTCGCCGCGCCCGGCCGCGTCCGCCATGGCCTCGTGCACCCGGACGAGGCGGTCGGCCGAGGCCCCCGGGTCACGGCGGAGGATGAGGCGGCAGGCCGCGGACTCGACGGATGTGCGCGCGAGGTATATGTCCCGTACGTCGTCCTCCGTCAGCGTCGTCACGAACACCCCCCGGTGCGGCTCGCTGTAGGCGATGCCCTGCTGGACGAGGCGCTGCATCGCCTCGCGCAGCGGGCCGCGGCTGACACCGAGCTCGCCGGCCAGCTCGGCCTCGCCGAGCTGTGAGCCCGGCGCGAGCGTGCCGTCCATGATCGCCTCGGTGAGCCGGCGTGCGATCGAGATGGCTGCGGGCTCCCGTTTGACGCGCTCCAGCCGTCTGCCTCCCGGCATGACTGCTCTCCTTCTCCGGTGCCGCCGTGCTACTCGGCGGCGGTGACGGGGGCGCGGCGGAACAGCCGGCCCAGGCCTTCGCGCGGCGTGGTGTCCCCCACCAGGCGCAGGCCTTCCCAGACGGTGACCTGGTTGGCCGTCAGGACGGGCTTGCCCACCGCGGCGTCCAGCTCGTCGAGCCACGCCGCCGTGTGCAGCGCGGTGTCCGGCAGCAGCACGGCCTCGGCCTCAGGGTGGTCGTTGCCGCGCGCGAGTTCCAGAACCTGGTCGCGACCGAGAGTACCGACCTCGGCCGCGGTGATGATGCCGCGCCCCGACACCCGCGCCACCTCGATGCCCGAGTCCGCGAGGAAGCGGACGAAGTACTCGGCGACGTCGTCCGGGTACGTGGCGCCGATGGCGACCCTGCGCAGGCCGAGGGCGCGGATCGCGTGCACGAAGGCGAAGGACGTGCTGGACGCGGGGACGCCGGCGGCCTGGGCGAGCTCCTCCACCTGCTGGCTGGCGCCCCGGCGCCCGTAGATGAAGCTGGCGCTCGTGCAGGCCCACACGACCGCGTCGACGGCCTGCCTCTTCAGCTCCACCAGGCCCTCGGTGAGCCGGCCGATGGAGCCCATCTCCAGGAGCGCGTCCACGCGGTGGGCGTCCTCCCCCATGTCCGTGTGCACCAGGGGCAGGCGCACGGCGCCGCCCGCCCTGTCCTGGAGCAGCGGGTAGTCGTCCTCCGCCGAGTGTCCCGGGTAGAGGAATCCCACTGTCGCCGCGCGGTCTGCCATGCGTGCACGCCCCTTCGAGCAGGACGGATCGCCAATGCGTTCCGAAATGTAGATTGTTGACAATCCTACGGTCGCCACCCTAACGTGTCAATCGGAATCCGGCGGCTGCCGGTGCCCGGTGGAAGCGGCGACCGAAGGACTGCCCATGCCAACGACCGGTCTCCCCGTGGTCGCGGTGCTCGCGGAGCGGGAGCCGCCCGTCGTCGAGCGGCTGGCGGGCGCGGCGCGCGTGCTTCGGGTCGGCGAGCGCGACCTCGCGGGCGCGCTCGCGGAGGCCGACGTCCTGCTCGTGTGGGACTTCCTGACGAGCGCGCTGCCGGAGGCCTGGCCCGAGCGCGGCGGCCCGCGCTGGGTGCACACCGCGAGCGCGGGCGTCGACCGGCTGCTGTTCTCACCGCTGCGCGAGTCGGACACCCTGGTCACGAACTCGCGCGGGGTGTTCGAGCGGCCGATCGCCGAGTACGTCGCGGGGCTCGTGCTCGCCATGGCGAAGGACCTGCCGGGCACGCTTGAGCGGCAGCGCTCGCGCGAGTGGCGCCACCGGGTCACCGAGTCCGTCGCGGGGACGCGCGCCGTCGTGGTCGGCGGCGGCCCCGTCGGGCGGGCCGTGGCGCGCCTGCTCGGCGCCCTCGGCCTGCGGGCCGATCTGGTGTCCCGCACGGCGCGGGACGGCGATCCGGAGTTCGGCCGCGTGCACGGCTTCGGCGACCTGGCCGGGCTGCTGCCCGCCGCCGACTGGGTCGTGTGCGCGGCGCCGCTGACCGAGCAGACGGCGGACATGTTCGACGCGGCGGCCTTCGCCCGCATGAAGCGCGGCGCCCGGTTCGTCAACGTCGGGCGCGGACCGCTCGTCGTCGAGGACGACCTGCTGGACGCGTTGCGCACCGGCACGCTCGGCGGCGCGGCGCTCGACGTGTTCCGGCAGGAGCCGCTGCCCGCGGACAGCCCGCTGTGGGACGCGCCAGGGCTGCTGGTGTCCCCGCACATGTCGGGCGACACCCGCAGCTGGCTCGACGACCTCGCGGACGTGTTTCTCGGCAACTTCGAGCGCTGGGTCGCCGGGCGGCCGCTGCTCAACATCGTGGACAAGGAACTGGGGTACGTGCCCGTGGCCGGCCGGCCCGGCGCCGCCCCGCGGACCGAGGAGGGCACGCCATGACAGGAATCGGCGACCAGGCCGTGCGTACGGACCGGCCCACGCGGACGGCGGACGACGACCTCTGCTCCCGTACGGCGACCGAACTGCTCGCCGGCTACCGGGACCTGACCCTGTCGCCGGTCCGGGTCACCGAGGCCGTGCTCGCGCGCATCGCGGAACTCGACCCGCTCGTCAACGCGTTCTGCCTCGTCGACGAGGAGGCCGCGCGACGCGACGCGGCCGCCTCGCAGGAACGCTGGCGGCGCGGCGAGCCGCTCGGGCTGCTCGACGGTGTGCCCGTCTCGATCAAGGACCTGCTGCTGACCAGGGGCTGGCCCACGCTCCGCGGCTCGCTCAGTGCGGACCCGGCCGCGCCGTGCGAGCAGGACGCGCCGTCCGTCGGGCGGATGCGGGAGCACGGCGCCGTGTTCGTGGGCAAGACGACGACGCCCGAGTTCGGCTGGAAGGGCGTGACGGACGGGCCGCTGACCGGTGTGACACGCAACCCGTGGGATCCGTCGCGCACTTCGGGCGGGTCGAGCGGCGGCAGCGCGGCCGCCGTGGCGCTCGGGCTCGGGCCGCTGTCGGTGGGCACCGACGGCGGCGGGTCGGTGCGCATCCCGGCCTCGTTCTGCGGTGTGTTCGGCTTCAAGCCGACCTACGGCCGCATCCCGCTCTACCCGGCGAGCCCCTTCGGGACGCTCGCGCACGCGGGCCCGCTGGCCCGTACGGTCGAGGACGCGGCGCTCATGATGGACGTGCTGTGCGGGCCGGACGACCGCGACTGGTCGGGGCTCCCGCCGTACGAAGGCAGCTTCCGCGCCCTGCTCGGCGAGGGACGTTCCAGCGGCGGCGGTGGCCTCAGCGGCCTGCGGGTCGCCTGGAGCACGTCACTCGCGGGCACGGACGCCGGTCCTGACGTGGCCGCGCGGGTGCGGCACGCGGTGGAGCTGCTGGCGGGGCTCGGGGCCGAGGTCGAGGAGGCGGCGCCCGGCTTCGCCGACCCGGTGGCGGCCTACCACACGCTGTGGTTCTCGGGCGCGGCGAAGGTCGTGGAGCACCTGGCGCCCGAGCAGTTCGCGCGCCTCGACCCGGGTCTCGCGGAGATCTGCCGCCAGGGCGCGGCGATGAGCGCGCTCGACTACCTCGGTGCCGTGGACGCGCGCATGGCGCTCGGCGTGGAGATGGGCCGCTTCCACCGCACGTACGACCTGCTCGTCGTCCCGACGCTGCCGGGGACGGCGTTCGAGGCGGGCCACGAGGTGCCGCCGGGCAGCCGCCACGAGCGGTGGACGGGCTGGACGCCCTTCACGTACCCGTTCAACCTCACGCAGCAGCCCGCGGCCACCGTGCCGTGCGGGCCCGGCGCGGACGGGCTGCCCGTCGGCGTCCAGCTCGTCGCGGCACGCAACAGGGACGACGTGGTGCTGCGGGCGTCCCACGCCCTGTTCGAGGCGCTGTCCGCGGAGGGCACGGTCTCGGCCGCGCCGGTGGACCCGCGCGGCTGAGGCCCGCTCGCGCGGGGAGAGTTGGCCCCCGGCTGCGGCGGGCGTCAGGCGGCAGAGGCGATCCAGCGCGGCTTGCGGCCCGCGGCGGTGGACCCGCGCGACTGGGCCCCTGCCCGCCCGCGTCGTGCCGTGACCGGCGCGCGTCGCGTGATCGTCCACCGAACGGGCCTCAGGCGGCTGGGGCGGGTCCGCGGCTCGCCGGCGGCCGCGGCGGGCCTCAGGCGGCAGAGGCG
>NZ_JAGIQL010000389.1 GCF_017813245.1 Streptomyces montanisoli | reverse complement strand
CGCCCCGAAGCCGCCGGCACCGGCGATCCCACGCCCGCCGCGCGAGAGGCCGCCCCCGCCGAAGGCGCGGGCAGGCACCCACTCGCCCGGGTGCGCGCCGCCGCCGGGCCGCTGCGCGGCAGGCTGCTGCTCGCGCTGGTGCTCGGCAGCCTCGCCGTGGGCTCCGCGATCGGTCTCATGGCGGTGTCCGGCTGGCTCATCTCGCGTGCCTCGCAACACCCGCCCGTCCTCTACCTGATGGTCGCGATCACCGCGACGCGCACTTTCGGCATCGGCCGCTCCGTCTTCCGCTACGCCGAGCGTCTTGTGTCGCACGACGCCGTGCTGCGGCTGCTCGCGGGCGTCCGCGTCGGCGTGTACCGGCGGCTCGAACGCGTCGCGCCCGCCGGGCTGCGCGCGACCCGGCGGGGCGACCTGCTGAGCCGGCTCGTCGCCGATGTCGACCAGCTCCAGGACTACTGGCTGCGCTGGCTGCTGCCCGCGTCCACCGCGGTGCTGGTGTCGGCCGCGACCGTCGCGTTCACCGCGTGGCTGCTGCCCGCGGCCGGCGCCGTGCTCGCCTGCGGCCTGCTCGTCGCGGGCGCCGGGGTCCCTGCGCTCAGTGGCGCCCTCGCCCGCCACGCCGAAGCGCGGCTCGGGGTCGGGTGGGCGCACGGCCGAAGCTCAGACGCCGACGCACCCC
>NZ_JAGIQL010000388.1 GCF_017813245.1 Streptomyces montanisoli | reverse complement strand
GCACCAACGCGACGCCGCCGCCCGGCGTGCCCGCGCAGCCGGCGCCGCCCGCACCCCCTGTTGCGCCCGCACCCCCTGTTGCGCCCGAGCCGACTGCGACACCCGAGGTGTCCCCGGAGCCCGCGGAAGCCCAGGCGCCCGAGCCCCCCGTCTCCGACGACGTGCCGCCCGGCGCGACGGCGCGCTTCTCGCCCGGCTCGCTCAAGAGCGAGCTGGCGGCGCGTCTCGCGGCCCGGCACGCCGCGACCGCGGACAGGGAGGCTGCGGAGGAATCCGCGACGACAGACGACACGGACGCCTCCGGAGAGCATTCCGTGCCCCCGGCCCCGGCCCCTTCACACGTGACGGTGGACAAGGGCGACGCCCCGGAGTCCGCGGCCGACGCGCCCCCGGCGCAGGCGGACGCCGACGCCGCGTCAGCACCGGCGGAGCCGCCCGCCGCCGAGGAAACCGACGCGGCCGGGTCGCAGGCCCCCGCTCCCCCGGAGCCGAACGCCGACACCGCGCCGCCCGGGGCGCTTCCTCCCACCGTGGAGCTGTTCGGAAGAGCACACGTCTGTACTCCAGTCTTCAATGCTTCTGTTTTGCCTTCTTTTGTCCTTAAAATACGTGACGGGGGGGGGGGGGAGGGGGTGGGGGACGACGGGGGAGGCGGGGGAGGGGGGGTGGGCGGGGGGGGGGGGGGT
>NZ_JAGIQL010000387.1 GCF_017813245.1 Streptomyces montanisoli | reverse complement strand
CCCCCCCCCCCCCCCCCCCCCCCCCCCCCTATTATCAAGGAGAAGACAGCATACAAGAAAGATGGGTGACAAGAGTTAAGACGAGAGCACTACGGATCTGGCCGCGGCGGCGGCCTCAGGTCCGGCGCGCGCGCGGACGGACGCGACCCGCTGCCGCTGGGCGCGGCCATCAACCGGCTGATCACGGAGCGGGGCTGGGAGGCGCCCGCCGCGGTCGGCGGGGTGATGGGCCGGTGGCCGCAGATCGTCGGCGAGGAGCTGGCGAAGCACTGCGTGCCGGAGCGGTTCGACGAGGCGGACGACGCGCGCGTGCTGACGGTCGTCTGCGACTCCACGGTGTGGGCGACGCAGCTGCGGCTGCTGGCGCCCCGGCTGCTGGCCCGGCTCAACGAGGACCTGGGGCACGGCACCGTACGGCTGATCAAGGTGCTCGGCCCTTCGGGACCGCCCCAGCGCTACGGCCGCCTGCGCGCCCCGGGCAGCAAGGGCCCGGGCGACACGTACGGCTGACCCCGCGGTGGGGCCGCCGCGGGCGCGACGCTGGCCCGTCGGCGCCCGGCCCTCCACGCGGCGGGCGGATCGGGCCGGACGGGGCGGGCTTCCGTCTTCCGGGCGGCCCGGGTCCTCCACGCGCTCGTCCGAGCGCCCGTCGGCACGGATCCGGGTCCTCTGGCGCGCGGGGGCGGCCAGGGACGGGACGGCAGCGGGGCCAGC
>NZ_JAGIQL010000386.1 GCF_017813245.1 Streptomyces montanisoli | reverse complement strand
GCCGCTCGACGGGGCGGGCGCCGTGCTCGGGGCGCTCGCCCTCACCGCGTGCGCGCTGGCGCTCGTCCAGAGCGGCCGGCAGGGCGTACTGGCCCCGTGGACGCTGGCCGCCGCGGCCGCCACGGCCGTCCTCGTCGCCCTGTTCGTCCGGGCGGAACGGCGGCATCCCGACCCGATGCTGCCGCTGTCCCTCTTCCGCGACCGGCGGTTCTCGACGGCCAACGCCATGGCCCTGGTCATGAACCTCACGGGTATCGGCAGCATCTTCCTGTTCAGCCTGTTCCTCCAGGGCGTACAGGGTAGGGGGCCGCTGGAGACGGGCGCGGCGATGCTGGCGCTGTTCGTGCCGGTGATCGGCCTGGCGCCGCTGGCGGGGCGGCTGACGGCCGCGTACGGGCCGCGCGGGCCCGCGACGGCCGGGCTGCTGCTGGACGCGGCGGGCGCCGCGCTGCTGCTGACCGTCGGCGCGAGCAGCTCCTACGGGGCGCTGCTGCCCTCCCTGCTGCTGATCGGCGCCGGTACGGGCGTGATGACGACGCCCGTCGTCCACACGGCCGTCGGCGCGGTCCCCGAGGACCGCGCCGCGCTCGCGGGCGGCGTGAACAACGCGGCGCGCCAGACGGGCGGCGCGATCGGCGTGGCGCTCCTCGGCGCGCCCCCGGGTCCGGAGAGGCCTCGCCTGAAGTCCAGTCACCCGCGCATCTCGGTAGCCCCGTT
>NZ_JAGIQL010000385.1 GCF_017813245.1 Streptomyces montanisoli | reverse complement strand
CCCCCCCCCCCCCCCCCCCCCCCCCCCCCCCCCCCCTCTCATTCAAGAAAGACGAGGCTAAACAGAAATGACGGAAGACAGAAATTGAACAGAGAGTCTCACGAACCCGGGGGGGGCAAAAAGCGGACGGGGGGGGGGGGGGGGGGGGGTGGCCGGGGGACTGCCGACGGCGGGGGACGCGTTGTCGGGGTACCTGCGCGACCGTGCCGGTGACTTCCTGCGTGGCCTGCGGCTGAACGGCGAGAGCGGCTCAGGCAGCGTGGCGTCCGAGCAGGCGGCGCGCGAGCTGCGCGGCTCGGCCCGCGCGATCGGCTCCACGCTGGACACGTACGGGGCGCTGTTCGACCCCGCGTGGGCGGGCCACTTCCGCGGGGAGCTGGCCTGGCTGTCCGCCACGCTGGGCGAGGAACACGCGTGCACCGCGCGGCTGCACCGGCTGGTGGCCGCGCTGGGACGGCTGTCCGGGCTCGCCGTGCCGGCAGCGACGTCAGCGTCGTCAGCGCCGGACGCCGCGCCGGCGACCGGGTCCGCGCCACCGATCCCGCCGGCGATCCCGCCACCGCTCCCGTCACCGATCCCGTCGGCGACCGCCACCCTGACCGTCGGCGCCTCGCGGGCCGGCGCCCTGCTCGACCGGCAGCTGACGCTCGCGCGGACCCGCGCCCACTCCGCGGCGCTCCGCGCGCTCGGCTCGTCACGCTTCCACGCCGTCGCCGACGCCGTGGCGCTCCTCGCCTCCGACGTGCCGCTGCGCCCAGCGGCCCGGG
>NZ_JAGIQL010000384.1 GCF_017813245.1 Streptomyces montanisoli | reverse complement strand
TGACTAACCGGTCCCCTTAACGTTCCAGCACCGGGCAGGCGTCAGTCCGTATACATCGCCTTACGGCTTCGCACGGACCTGTGTTTTTAGTAAACAGTCGCTTCTCGCTGGTCTCTGCGGCCACCCCCAGCTCACGAAGAAAATTCGATCACCAGGAATGGCCCCCCTTCTCCCGAAGTTACGGGGGCATTTTGCCGAGTTCCTTAACCATAGTTCACCCGAACGCCTCAGTATTCTCTACCAGACCACCTGAGTCGGTTTAGGGTACGGGCCGCCATAAAACTCGCTAGAGGCTTTTCTCGACAGCATAGGATCATCCACTTCACCACAATCGGCTCGGCATCAGGTCTCAGACACATGCCCGGCGGATTTACCTACCGAACGTCCTACACCCTTACCCCGGGACAACCACCGCCCGGGCTGGACTACCTTCCTGCGTCACCCCATCACTTACCTACTACCCCCTTGGGCCGGCGGCTCCACCACTCCCCTCAACTCCGAAGAGATCAGGGCGGCTTCACGGCCTTAGCATCAGAAGATTCGATATTTGACGCTTCACAGCGGGTACCGGAATATCAACCGGTTATCCATCGACTACGCCTGTCGGCCTCGCCTTAGGTCCCGACTTACCCTGGGCAGATCAGCTTGACCCAGGAACCCTTAGTCAATCGGCGCACACGTTTCTCACGTGTGAATCGCTACTCATGCCTGCATTCTCACTCGTGAACCGTCCACAACTCGCTTCCGCGGCTGCTTCACCCGGCACACGACGCTCCCCTACCCATCACAGTCCCCGTT
>NZ_JAGIQL010000383.1 GCF_017813245.1 Streptomyces montanisoli | reverse complement strand
GGGCGCGGCGCGCGGCCGGTACGCGCACCTCGGCGGCTCCGCCCGCGAGGCGCTCGCGCACGTGGCGCTCCGCGATCCGCATGCAGCGCTCGAGCAGCGCCGCGGCGACCGCGTCGCCCCGCAGGGCGCGCAGCGCCGCCAGGTCGTCGGAGACGGGCACGTAGCCGCCCGCCAGGGCGTCCTGGAGGAGCTCCAGGTACCCGGTGAGGCCGCCGGGCAGGGCGGCACGGTAGCGGGCGAGGTCGGCGAGCAGGAACGCGCGCAGCCGCCCGGCCTCCCGTACGGCCTCGTCCACGGACTCGGCCAACTCGAGACACTCCCGGACGTCCTCGTCCGGGAGCTGGGCGGGGTTCAGGACGGCGGCCAGGGCGCGTCGGAGCACACGCAGCTCGTCAGCACCGAACGCCATGCCGCCTCGGGGTCCGTATGGCGTGGGCATGGTCCGACCTTACGCGCCAAGTCGGACAAATGGCGCGAAATACCACGCGCAAGGGTGGCCCGGGCGCGCCGCGCCCACCTCCGGCGCCGCGCCCGGCCCGACCGCGCGCGCCCCCCGTCGCCCGCGCGCCACAGGCGTTCGGTGACGGGCGTGCCCGGGTGGCCGGGCGGCTCGCCCGGACCCGGGCCGGCGCGGGCACATCGCCTGACCGCCATCGGCCCGGGCCGGCTCGAGTTGCCGGTCGGCTTGCCCCCAGGCGTCAGGGGCGCGGCGCCACGCCCCGTCGGCGCGGGCGTTCGGTGACGCGCGCGTGCGGGCGCGCACCGGCGGCCGCACGCGAGGTGGCTGGGCTCGAGCCGAAAGCCC
>NZ_JAGIQL010000382.1 GCF_017813245.1 Streptomyces montanisoli | reverse complement strand
AGCGGGCCGCCGCCACGGCGCCGGGCGGCGTCTCGCTGCCGGCGCAGGCAGGCGCGGCCGCTCCCACCCGCGTCGCCGACCTGGTCAGCGGCCCCGCCCCGCTGGTCGCCGCCGTGCGCAGGCTGGTGCGGGACATGGTCGTCGTCGCGACGCTGGAGGACGCCGAGGAACTCGTCCGCACGCACCCCGCGCTCGTCGCCGTCACCGCCGAGGGCGACATCCTCGGCTCCCACATCGCGCACGGCGGCTCCGCCGGCGCACCCAGCCTCCTCGAGGTCCAGGCCTCGGTGGACGAGGCCGCGGCCGAACTCGCCGAGCTGGCCGTCAGGTGCGAGGAGCTCGCACAGGGCCAGCGGGACGCCGCCGAGCAGCGCCGCGCCCGCGCGGGACGGGTCGAGGAACTGGGGGAGCTGCGGCGCGCCGCCGACCGGGAGAAGTCCGCCGTGTCCGGCCGGCTCGGCCGCCTGGCGGGCCAGGCGCGCGGCGCCGCGGGCGAGGCGGAGCGCGCAGCGGCGGCCGTCGCCACCGCGCACGACGCCCTGGAGCGCGCCACAGCGGAGGCCGAGGAGCTCGCGGAGCGGCTGCTCGTCGTCGAGGAGTCGGCCGAACAGGCGGGCGACGACGAGCCCGACACCGCCGTACGCGACCGGCTCGCCGCCGACGGGGCCAACGCCCGCCAGACCGAGATGGAGGCGAGGCTCCAGGTCCGCACGCACGAGGAGCGTGTGAAGGGGCTCGCGGGGCGCGCGGACGCGCTGGACCGCGGCGCGCGCGCCCAGGACGGAACAGCACACGTCTCAACCCCAGCCGC
>NZ_JAGIQL010000381.1 GCF_017813245.1 Streptomyces montanisoli | reverse complement strand
CCCGTACGGCCAGCCCCCGCCGCCCGGCGCCGGGCCGGGCGAGGGCCCGTACGGCGGCGGGCCACAGGGCCCGGGCGACCCGTACGGCGGCGGGCCCCACGACGGCGGCCCCTACGGAGGCGGCGGCCCCCACGGAGGCGACGGACCCTACGGAGGCGGCGGCCGGTACGGCGGCGACGGACCCTACGGCGGCGGCCCCTACGGAGGCGGCGGCCCGTTCCGCGGCGGCGAACCGCTCGCCGGCATGCCGCCACTCGCGTCGTTCGGCACGCGGCTCGCGGCCCGCATCATCGACGCCCTCATCATCGCGATCCCGCTGGCGATCATCTCGATCGCCGTCAACGGCTTCGACTTCTCGACGTCGAACGGCCAGAGCGAGGCAGACGCCTTCGGAGATCAGTTCAGCACGGGGCAGCAGTGGCTGTGGGCGCTCGTCTCCCTGGTTGCGTACATCGGCTACGACACCTGGATGACGCACACGCGCGGGCAGACGCTCGGGAAACGGTGGCTCAAGCTGCGGGTGGGGCTGCTGGCCGACGGCGCACTCCCGAGCGTCGGGGCATCGCTGACGCGGGCGGTCGTCCTGTGGCTGCCGGCGCTGGTGTGCTGCTTCTGCGTCTGGTGGATCATCATCGCCATCACGATCGTCGCGAGCCGCCCGTACAAGCAGGGGCTGCACGACAAGGCGGCCAAGACGGTCGTCGTCCAGGCCTGAGCGGAACGCCGTCCGCCGCCCTGAGAGGCGGCCACGTGGCCCCGGTCAGCGGCCCAGCGAGTGCTGCTGCACGCGCCCGGCGCGGGTCCGCGCGCCGGCATGCGGCCGGCGCGCGCGGGCGCTCGCC
>NZ_JAGIQL010000380.1 GCF_017813245.1 Streptomyces montanisoli | reverse complement strand
CCGCGACGGTGGGCCGGGCGGACGCCCCGGCCGGGCCGGGCCCGCGAAGACCCTGCCCCAGCGGGACAGCCGGTCGCCGCCCTCCGCGAGGAGCAGCAGCAGGTAGCCGGCGGCGGCGAGCAGGAACCACAGCCAGCTCGCGGCGGTGCCGGTGCTGCCGGAAATCCCGGAGGCCACCGCGTACAGGGCGAGCAGCGGCAGCCCCGCGGGGGCCGCGCCTCGGAACGTGACCCCGATGGCGTCCACGGCGAGGCCGATGACGAGCACCCCGCCGACGAGCATCAGCTTGATGCCCTCGGTCGGCGGCGCCGGGATGGAGTAGCGGGTGACGTCGTCGCCGCCCGAGGTCAGCAGCGCCCCGAACCGCTCGAAGACATCGGGCGTCGGCACCAGGCCGAGCGGCGCTGCGGAGTGCGCGAACACGACCGTCAGCATCAGCACCACCAGGACCGCCTGGAGCACGACGGTGACCGTACGCGCCATCGGTACCCTGCGCATCAGCGCTCCCGCGCCGCTGACGAGCGCCGCCATCACGGCGGCCTCCAGCAGCCAGGCGGGCGAACTGACCAGCGGCAGCAGCGCGCACGCCGCCAGCAGCGTGGCGAGCAGCGCACACAGCGCGAGCTTTCCCCGGCCGCTCATGACTCTCCTCCGGACCTGGCGCCCGTGCCGCCCGCCGCGACCCGCCCCGCGTCATCCCCGTCCGCAGCGCCGGCATCGGCGCCGGCGCCGAACGAACCGCCGCCGTCGGCCGCGTACGGCAACGAGCGCTCCTCGGCCGCCTGCCGCCACAGCGCGGGCAGCGAGGCGCCGGGCGCCGCGGGCAGCACGGTCCAGCCCGACTCGCGCAGCTGCCGCGCCCGCTGCCCGGCCCCGG
>NZ_JAGIQL010000038.1 GCF_017813245.1 Streptomyces montanisoli | reverse complement strand
GCCGCGTGCCACCCCGACGGCGGCGTTCACCGATGCCGCGGCGCCTGCCGCGGTGAGCGCCGCGGCGGTGGCAGCCGAGGGGCGGGGCGCGGGGGCGGCAGGGGCACGCCCCAGGGGTTCCGACGCCCTGGCCTCGGTGAGCAGCGCTCGGGCGTTGGCCGCGTACCAGGCCGATTCGTCGGGCTCCTCCACCGTCACCAGCGCCCGGACCACCTCGGCCGCACGATCCGACGTCGGTCTGAAGTGGGCGAGGTCCGGTGTCGCGGCCGCGACACGCTCGCGCTCGCCTGGACCGGGCAGCAGCAGGGCCAGCTCCGCCGGCTCCAGCGCGGCAGCGGCCGCGGCCACCCGCTCCCAGGGGCCCGGCGCGTCCCGCAGCAGGGCGCTGACTCGCCTGCTGCGCCAGTTGCGCGCGCGGCGGTCCCCGCCGTCGGCGAGGGTGCGCAGCGGCTCCGGCAGGCGCCCGTGCATCAGCTGTGGCTCCGCCGCGCGCAGGGCCCGCAGTTCTTCGGCGAGATAGAGCCACACGATCGTCCGGTAGCGGTTGAGGAAGAACCGCGCCGGGGTCAGCAGGCCGGCCCTCGCGAGCCGGGTGAACCGGCCCGGGCTGATACCCATCAGCTCGGCGCCCCGCGCCGTGCCCATCGTGAGCACCCGCTCACGCAGGGCTTCGGGGAAGCCCTCGGCCGCGCGCAGGCGGTCGATCTCCCCGCGCGGGACCCGGATCCGCCCGGCCGTGCTCCCGTCCGCCACGCGGACGTGTCCCAGCTCCACCGCGAGCGTGAATTCGCCGCGCTTGAGGCCGAGCTCCCGGGCGGCGCGATCCGCGCCCACCGCCTCGCCGGCATCGGTCTCCTTCGTGTACCTGCTCTCGGCCATGCCCGTACTCCCCCGTCCAGTGCGGCCACCACCGGCCGCGACTACGCTCGGTGATCACCGTAACGCGGAGGGAACACGGTCCGCGACCCCTGTGGAAAACTCCTGAGGATCACGGAGACCAGCAGGTCAGAGGCCTCCCAGCGTCGTGCCCTCGTTCCGTGGCGTGAGGCCGAGGTGCTCACCGACGCGGTGAACGAGCAGGGTCATCTCGTAGGCGATCTGCCCGACGTCCGCCTCGGCTCCACTGAAGACGCACAGGCAGCTCCCGTCCCCCGCCGCCGTGACGAACAGCAGGGCGTCGTCGAACTCGACCATGGTCTGGCGCGGCTGCCCGGCGCCGAAGTGGCGGCCGGAGCCGCGCGCCAGGCTCTGCAGCCCCGAGGCGACCGCCGCGAGGTGCTCCGCGTCCTGCCTGGGCAGCCCGGAGCTCACGCCCGTGACCAGTCCGTCGTTCGAGAGCACCAGCGAATGCCTGATGTGCTCGACGCGCTCGGTCAGATCGTCGAGAAGCCAGTCGAGTCCCTTGTCGGCCGCCATCCCCGCCCCTTCGTGTCCAGCCGTTCACCGTTCACCGCCCCGCCGTGCGCGTGAGCGCCGCGCACCGTCAACAGCCTGTCGCACCGCCCGGCCAGGGGCAAGGAGTGTCCGCTCCCCGGGGAGTCGCGCGCGAGTGGGCGCCGCCGCGGCGGATGATGGCGCCCATGACCGATCGAATGAACGAGGACGAGTGGCGTGCCTTCCTCTCCGAGGGGACCCGCACCGGGAAGCTGTCGACCGTCAGCGCCGACGGAAGTCCGCACGTCGCGCCCGTCTGGTTCCTGGTGGACGGCCCCGACCTGGTGTTCAACACCGGCAGGGAGACCGTGAAGGGCCGCAATCTCCTGCGGGAGGGGCGGGCGGCGCTGTGCGTGGACGACGAACGCGAACCGTACGCCTTCGTGCTGGTGCGCGGCTCCGTGGCGATCAGCGAGGAGCCCGGCGACCTGCTCGACAGCGCGATCAGGATCGCCACCCGCTACATGGGCGAGGCGCGCGGCAGGCAGTTCGGGGAGCGCAACGGTGTGCCGGGCGAACTGGTCGTGAGGCTGCGCCTGGACAAGGTCACCGCGTATTCCGCCGTCTCGGACTGAGCGCGCCAGGCGGCTGGAAGCATGGGGGCATGAGCCAGGACCTCGCCCGCACGCGGGCCTTCTTCGGTGTCAGGGCAGCCGGCTGGGAGAGCAGGTTCCCCGACGACGGACCCGCCTACGCCGCGGCCGTGGCGGCGATGGGCCTGCGGCCGGGCGCCACCGTGCTGGACGCGGGCTGCGGTACGGGCAGGGCGCTGCCCGCACTCCGCGCGGCCGTCGGGCTGGCCGGCCGTGTGCTGGGCGTCGACGCCACGCCCGAGATGCTGGCCGAGGCGGCCGGGCGCGGCCGCCGCTCCAGCGGCGCGCTGCTGCTTGCGGACGCCACCGTCCTGCCGGTGCGCTCCGGGGCGCTCGACGCGGTGTTCGCCGCCGGCCTGGTCTCCCACCTGCCCGATCCCGCCTCCGGCCTGCGAGAACTCGCGCGCGCCGTGCGGCCGGGCGGCGTGCTCGCGCTGTTCCACCCCATTGGCCGGGCCGCACTTGCCGCGCGCCAGGGGCGGCGGATCGCGGACGACGACCTGAGGGCACAGCCGCGTCTGCGGCCGCTGCTCGCCGCGGCGGGCTGGCGGCTCGCCTCGTACGTCGACGAGGACGACAGGTTCCTCGCCCTCGCTCTGCGGGAGACCGGTGTGCCGGTGGGGGACAAATCGGGGCAACCGTAAAGCCGCAGGTGGGCGGGGCGTAGCAGGGCTCTCGACGCGGCGGTTACCGACTGGTTAAGGTCACCGGCAGCCGAACGACGGGAGTTGCCGTGGCCTTGACCGAGGGGGCTATCGATGAGGATTCGCTGTACGTACTGACGGCGGTGCTGCTGACGCCCGCGCAGTTCCCTGCCGTGCTCGGCGACGACTTCCCCCAGGCGTGCGCCGCACTCGGGCTGCCGCCCGACGAGAACGGCTACGGTCTCGTCCTCGGCCAGGACGGTGCGGGAGCGCGGTGGACGGTGGCCGTGGACGACGTGTCGCTCGTGGCCGTCGCGATCGCGGCGTGGGACTGCGGCATGGAACAGGAGCTCTCGCCACCGGACCGCTCGGTCGTCGCCGCCCTGCCGGGGTGGCCGCTGGCCCTCGCCGTCGCCGCGCCCGGCGTGCCGGAGCCGCACGACCCCGAGGGCCAGGCTGAGCCCCTCGCTCCCCCCGAGACGGGCGTGTGGGGGCCGGCGCAGCGCAGGCTGGGCGCCGACGAGGTCGCCACCCAGTGGACGGTCTGGCGTGCGCGGTTCGACGCTCCGGCGCCGGACGCTGGACCTCAGCCGGAGGGCGAGGGTGGCCGCGCATCGGCCGAGCCTCACCCTGAGGTCGAGGTCGAGGCGAACGGAGCGGCCGACGGAGTAACGGCCGAAGGCGGCGCCCGCCCCGAGTCGCCCGATCCCGAGGTGCACGACGTCCTCGCCGAGCTGCACGGTTACCTGGAGCAGCCGCCGCCCACGGGGCGTGTGCGCTCCAGCTTCGCGCCCGGGGGCGCGCGCATCCTGAGGGCCGACGGCCCCGGGTGGTCCTTCGTGGCCAGGACGGACGACATGGCGTTCGTGCTCCTCGACGAGGCGCCGGGCACGGTCATCCCCGTCGGCCGGGGCCCGGAGCTGCCGGGACTGCTCACCGCGCTCGACGCGATGGCCGTCCGGCCGGCATGAGCCCGGCTCCGGCCCCGCCTCGGCACCCCGGACCGGAGCCGGGCCGCAACGCGACACGGCACCGCCCGCGCGAACGCGGGCGGTGCCGTGGCCGTGTCGTCAGCGGCCGAGTTCCCTGCGGCTGACCCTGCGCAGCCTCTTGCGCTGCGAGGAGTCGAGCGCCAGGTAGGCGGCAGCGGGCACGCCGACCATCACGATCAGCGCGATCCAGAAGCTGGTCATGATCCACAGGACGAGGCCGATGGCCACTCCCCCGACGGCTATCTTTGCCCTTGTCGACATCTTCGGTGCCTCCTCCGCGGCTGTCGCCGCTACTGCTTGATGTAACGCCTGGCCGCGCCCATCGGTTCCACTATGCGCCCGCCCCGTCCACTATGCGTCCGACCTGAGCGGTTCGCCCACCTCGTGCAGGTGTCCGAGGGTTTGCCGGTAGGACTCGAGCGGCCCCGTCTCCGTGTAGGGGATGCCCAGCTCCCGGCAGTGTGCCCGCACCAGCGGCTGGGCGAGTCGCAGGTGCGGCCGCGGCATGCTCGGGAAGAGGTGATGCTCGATCTGGTAGTTGAGCCCGCCGAGGAACCAGTCCGTCAGCGCGCCCCCGCGGACGTTGCGCGACGTCAGGACCTGCTTGCGCAGGTGGCCGAGCGTCTCGTACACCTCGGGCTCCGGCATCTGCATGCCCTTGTGGTTGGGCGCGAAGGACATGCCCAGGTGGAGCCCGAGGAGCATCTGGTGGATCAGCAGGAAGACCAGGGCCTGCGGCAGGGACAGCGTCGTGACCAGCAGCGAGACGTAGAGCGCGACGTGGACGAGCAGCAGCGCGCCCTCCCGTATGCGGTCTTTCCGCGCGATGCGGTCGCCCTGGTGGGAGAAGACCGCGCGGAAGCCGTGCACCTTGAGCGCGATGCCCTCCAGCATGGTCAGCGGGAAGAACAGCCACGCCTGGTGGCGGGTGAGCCAGCCGTCGAACCCGGTACGGCTCGCGGCGTGGTCCTGGCTGAAGACGATGACGTCGGGCGCCACGTCGGGGTCCTTGTCGACATGGTTCGGGTTGGCGTGGTGCTTGTTGTGCTTGTCGTTCCACCACTCCTGGCTCATGCCGAGCAGCAGATTCGCGTGCACGAGCTGGACCAGGCGCCCCCTGGCCCGGTCCGCGGTGATCTGCGCGTGTCCCGCGTCGTGCCCGATGAACGCCATACGGGCCGTGACGACCGCGAAGGGCGGCGCGAGCAGGAGCGCCCACCAGGAGGGCCCGAGCAGCACGAGTCCGAGGACGATGCCGCCGAGAGCGATCAGGTTGACGCCGATACCGCGCGCGTACCAGCCCACCCTCCGCTCCAGCAGTCCCTGTTCCTTCACCTGGCGCAGCAGGGGCGCGAACTCGCTGCCCGCGCTCGTGCGACTGGTCGGCCGGGCAGGCTCGGGGCCCTGCTCCGGTTCCGCCTCGACGGCGGTGGCTACGGCCTGGGACATCACGGGTCTCCGGTCTGTGATCGGGGGCGTGGCGAGAGGGAAAGGCGACGGCGCGAACCGCGCTGACCTCTAGAAACGTAGAAGAGCGCGCTGCGCCGAACCATGGCGTCACCACCCCGGTCCGCCGTTGCTGACCCCCGCACCCACGGTGGTGCTGGCCATACCTCGCGCGGGTCCGAGCCCCCGGGGGTGGCAGGTGGCCTTCCGTGCGGCGGGAACGTGATCGTACGGTGGGCCCGCGTCCGCCGCGTCCGGTGCCGGCGAGCGCCACGGCACGCACCCACCGCACCGGCACATGCCCGTCCCACCCCGACGACTGGAGCAGCCTGTCATGAGCGATCCGAGGATCCTGACCGTACGTCCCGAACCCGGCGAGTACGCCTGGACGTTCGGAGGGAGCGCGCCCGTCGCGCGGATCACCCCCGGCACGGTGCTCGACCTGTTCACCGAGGACTGCTTCGCGGGCCGGGTCCGCTCGACGCGTGACTTCGTCTCCGAGGTGTGCGACTTCCCGTTCCTCAACCCGCAGACGGGGCCGTTCCACGTGGAGGGCGCGGAGCCCGGCGACACCGTCGCCGTGCACTTCGTGTCGATCGAGCCCGCGCGGGACTGGGCCGCCTCCACCACCGTCCCGCTGTTCGGTGCCCTCACGTCCACGCACACCACGGCGACGCTCCAGCCGCCGCTGCCCGAGGTGGTGTGGATGTGGCAGCTGGACCGTGAGCGCGGAACGTGCCGGTTCACGGCCCGCGACAGCGACATCGAGATCGACCTGCCGATGGACCCGATGCACGGCACGGTCGGGGTGGCGCCGGCCAACCTCGAAGTGCGCTCCGCGCTGGTGCCCGACGCGCACGGGGGCAACATGGACACGCCCGAGATGCGTTCAGGGGTGACGTGCTACCTCGGCGTGAACGTCGAGGGCGCGCTGCTCAGCCTCGGTGACGGGCACGCGCGCCAGGGCGAGGGCGAGACCTGCGGTGTGGCCGTGGAGTGCGCGATGAACACGGTCGTGATCGTCGAGCTGCTGAAGGGTGTCCAGACGCCGTGGCCGCGCATCGAATCGGACACGCACATCATGTCGACGGGCTCGGCGAGGCCCCTGGAGGACGCGTTCCGCATCTCGCAGCTGGATCTGGTGCAGTGGCTCGCGCGCGACTACGGGCTGTCGGAGCTCGACGCCTACCAGCTGCTCTCGCAGGCCGGTGAGGCCCCGCTCGCCAACGTCTGCGACACCAACTACACGTCGGTCGCGAAGATCCGCAAGGAGTGGCTGCCCGCGGGCGAGCCGCACCGCGGCCTGCACCGGCATCTGCGGGAGACCGCGGCGGTCCTGACGCGCTGACGCCCGCCGCCGCGCGCGCACCGCACGGGTTCGGCCGGGCGGGTGTGCCGGGCGATCTTCCGGGTAGGCACCCCGATCAAACGGTAGGAGTGTGCATGCCTGAGCTTTTCATCGGCGGTAAGTGGACCTCGGCGGCGGAGGGCCGGGTGCGGGAGATCCGCTGCCCCGCGGACGGGACGCTGGTCGCCACCGTCGACGAGGCCGGGCCCGGCGACGCCGACGCGGCGATCGCCGCCGCCCGCGCCGCCTTCGACGGCGGTACCTGGCCTCGCACCCCCGCGGGGGAACGCGGGCGGCTGCTGCTGCGCGTCGCCGCGCTGCTGGAGCGCGACAGGGCGGCGCTCGCCCGCGCCGAGTCCCTGGACACGGGGAAGCGGCTGGTCGAGAGCGAGTTCGACATGGACGACATCGCGAACTGCTTCCGCTACTTCGGCAACCTGGTCGCTGCGGGCGGCACGGACCGCGTCGTGGACACCGGCGACTCCGCCGTGGACAGCCGCGTCGTGCACGAGCCGGTCGGTGTGTGCGCGCTGATCACCCCGTGGAACTACCCGCTGCTCCAGACGGCGTGGAAGGTGGCGCCCGCGATCGGCGCGGGCAACACGTTCGTCCTCAAGCCGAGCGAGCTGACGCCGCACACGGCGATCCATCTGATGCGCCTGCTGACCGAGGCCGGCCTGCCCGACGGTGTGGCGAACCTGGTGCTCGGAGCCGGCGCCACCGCCGGCGCCCCGCTGACGGAGGATCCGCGCGTCGACATGGTGTCGTTCACCGGCGGGCTCGTCACCGGCCGGCGCATCATGGCGGCGGCGGCGCCGACGGTGAAGAAGGTGGCGCTCGAACTCGGCGGCAAGAACCCCAACATCGTCTTCGCGGACGCCGACTACGAGGCGGCCGTCGACTACGCGCTGACCGCGGTCTTCCTGCACTCCGGGCAGGTCTGCTCGGCCGGGGCGCGCCTCCTGGTGGAGGACGGGCTGCACGACCGCTTCGTCGGTGACGTCGTCGAGCGGGCCCGCGCCATCCCGATGGGCGGCCCGTTCGACGAGCACGCGCGCACCGGGCCGCTGATCTCGGCCGCCCACCGCGAGAAGGTCGAGCGGTACGTGGCGGCGGGGATCGCCGAGGGCGCGGTGCTGCGGTGCGGCGGAAAGCGGCCGGAGGAACCGGAGTTCGCGAACGGGTTCTACTACCCGCCGACCGTCCTGGACGAGTGCGCCGCCGGTATGTCCGTGGTGCGTGACGAGTCGTTCGGGCCGGTCCTGACCGTCGAGCGGTTCCACACCGAGGAGGAGGCGCTGGCGCTGGCGAACGACACCGTCTACGGCCTCGCCGGCGCGGTGTGGTCGCAGGACGTCGGCAAGGCCCACCGGGTGGCGGCGCGCATGCGGGCCGGGACGGTGTGGATCAACGACTTCCAGCCGTACGTGCCCCAGGCGGAGTGGGGCGGATTCAAACAGTCGGGATTCGGGCGCGAGCTGGGTCCCGCCGGGCTCGCCGAGTACCAGGAGGCCAAGCACGTGTGGCGCAACCTCGAACCGAAGCCGCTCAGGTGGTTCGCGTGAGCGCGCCGATACCGGACGGCGCGCAGGACGACGACGACAAGTCACTCTCGGATTTCGGCTACAAGCCCCAACTCAAGCGCTCACTGGGCAACTTCCACACGTTCGCTGCGGGGATCAGCTACATCTCCATCCTGACCGGCACGTTCCAGCTGTTCTACTTCGGTGTCGGCTTCGCGGGGCCCGGCTACTGGTGGTCGTGGCCGATGGTGTTCGTGGGCCAGCTGATGGTGGCGCTGTGCTTCTGCGAGCTGGCGGCCCGCTATCCCGTCGCGGGTTCGATCTACAACTGGTCGAAGAAGCTGGGCGGCCCGCACATAGGCTGGCTGGGCGGCTGGATGATGGTCGCCGCCACGATGGTGTCGCTGTCGGCCGTGGCGCTCGCCTACCAGCAGACCCTGCCGCAGATCTCCTCGGTGTTCTGGGTCATCGGCGACGGCAGCGCGCCGGGGGACGCGGCGAAGAACGCCGTGTTCCTCGGTTCCTGCCTCATCGTCTTCACCACGCTCGTCAACGCGTTCGGCGTCAAGCTGATGGCGAGGATCAACTCGGCGGGCGTGCTGATCGAGCTGATCGCCGCCGTGGTCCTGGTCGTCCTTCTCGCCGTCCACATCACCCGGGGGCCGTCGACGATCACCCAGAGCCACGGCTTCGGGCAGGGCCAGTCACTCGGCTACTTCGGCGCGTTCCTCACGGCGTCACTCGCGTCCGCCTACGTGATGTACGGCTTCGACACGGCGTCCTCGCTCGGTGAGGAGTCGAAGAACCCGAGCCGCAACGCGCCGAGGGCGATCCTGCGCGCCCTCATCGCCTCGTTCGTCATCGGCGGGCTGATCCTGCTGTTCGCGTTGCTGGCCGTGCCGAACCTGGCGTCCAAGCAACTGTCCACGGGCGGGCTGCAGTACGTGGTGCTGTCCACCCTCGGCTCCACGGTGGGCCAGGCGGTGCTGTGGTGCGTGTTCATCGCCATCACGGTCTGCGAACTGGCCGTGCACACGGCCGGCATCCGCCTCGCGTTCGCCATGGCACGCGACAACGGCCTGCCGGCCTCCCGCATGGTGGCGCGGGTCAGCCCGCGGTTCCAGACGCCGATCGTGCCGGCCGTGGTGATCGGTCTCGTCGCCATCGGCATCCTCGTCCTCAACATCGACCAGCCGCAGATCTTCTCCGTCGTCACCAGCATCGCGATCATCATGATCTACCTGGCGTACCTCTCGGTGACGCTGCCCATGCTGTGGCAGCGGCTGCGCGGCAGGTGGCAGCCGGCCGAAGGCGGTTTCTCCCTGGGCAAGGTCGGGTTGCCCGTCAACATCGTGGCCGTCCTGTGGGGTGCCGCGATGGCGCTGAACCTCGCGTGGCCGCGTGCCAGCGTGTACGACGCGACCTCCCCGCACCACTGGTACCTGCGGTGGGGCGCGTTCCTCTACATCGGTGTGATCGCCGTCGCCGGCTTCGCCTACTACTGGTTCCGCAAGCGGGGCCGCCTCGACGTGATCGAGGACAGCAGGGCCGCCGGGCCCGGCCCGGCGCGGCAGACCGCGGTGTAACGGCGCGAGCCGCCGTGCCGCGGCCGGCTCCCGCCCGCCCTTTTGCCCTTGTCCGCTCAACACGACTCGATATTGGAGCAGTTGATGTCCGATCGGCCCGCAGACACGCACGAACCCGTCTACGACTACGTCGTGGTCGGCGGAGGTACCGCGGGATCGGTGGTGGCCGCGCGGCTCAGCGAGGATCCGGACGTGTCGGTGTGCGTGGTCGAGGCGGGCCCGTCGGACGTCGGCGACGACAACGTGCTGCGGCTCGAAGCGTGGATGGCGCTGCTGGAGTCCGGCTACGACTGGGACTACCCGGTCGAGCCGCAGGAGTTCGGCAACAGCTTCATGCGCCACGCGCGCGCGAAGGTGCTGGGCGGCTGCTCCTCGCACAACTCCGCCATCGCCTTCTGGGCGCCGGCCGAGGACCTGGACGAGTGGGGGGCGCTCGGCTGCACGGGCTGGAGTGCCGCCGACTGCTTCCCGCTGTACCGGCGGCTGGAGACCAACGACGCGCCCGGCGACCACCACGGCCGCTCGGGCCCCGTCACCATCCGCACCGTCCCGCCGCGCGACCCGTGCGGCACGGCGCTGCTCGCCGCCTGCGCGGACGCGGGCATCCCGACGACACCGTTCAACACGGGCAGCACCGTCACCCGGGGCGCGCACTGGTTCCAGATCAACGCCCGTGAGGACGGGACGCGTTCGTCGGCGTCGGTGTCGTACCTGCATCCCGTGCTGGGCAAGCGGCCCAACCTGGAGGTGCGCACCGGGCTCCAGGCGGCGCGGCTGCTGTTCGACGACGTCCGGCGGTGTACGGGCGTCGAGTTCCTGATGCCGGACACCGTGCACAGGCAGCGGGTGCTCGCGCGGCGGGAGGTCATCGTGGCGTGCGGGGCGATCGACTCGCCGAAGCTGCTGATGCTGTCGGGCATCGGCCCGGCCGGCCATCTGCACGAGACGGGTGTGGAGGTACGGGTCGACTCCCCCGGTGTCGGCTCGCACCTGCAGGACCACCCGGAGGGCGTCATCATGTGGGAGGCCAAGCGCCCCATGGTGACGTCGTCGACGCAGTGGTGGGAGATCGGCATCTTCACGCAGACCGAGGACGGTCTTGACCGGCCCGACCTCATGTTCCACTACGGGTCCGTGCCGTTCGACATGAACACCTACCGGCGCGGCTATCCCACCTCGGACAACGCGTTCTGCCTCACACCGAACGTCACCAGGGCGCGGTCGACGGGCACGGTCAGGCTGCGCACCCGGGACTTCCGCGACAAGCCGAAGGTCGACCCGCGCTACTTCACGCACGAGCACGACGTGCGGGTGATGACGCACGGGCTGCGGCTCGCACGGAAGATCGCGGCGCAGGCTCCGCTCGCCGAGTGGACGGGCACGGAACTGGCCCCTGGACCCGCGGCGCAGAGTGACGAGGAGCTGTTCTCGTACATCAGGGAGACGCACAACACCGTGTACCACCCGGCGGGTACCGTGCGGATGGGCGCGGAGTCCGACGCCGACTCGCCGCTCGACCCCCGGCTGCGCGTCAAGGGCGTCAGCGGGCTGCGGGTGGCGGACGCGTCGGTGATGCCGTTCCTGCCCGCCGTCAACCCGTGCATCACGACGATGATGATCGGGGAGAAATGCGCGGACATGATCAAGTCGGACCGTGCCGCGCTGAGTTGACGCGCCGAGCCGCGTCCGAGCCGTGTCCTCGCGGTGACGCGCACGCGTCCGGCCCGGAACGCCGGTCGCCGCCCGGGCGTTCATGGTCCGTACGTGTGCGGCCCGCCCGGGGCCGCGCGAGGACGGGCGGAGTGGCATCGTGCGCGTGATCGTCATCGGGGGCGGGATCGCCGGCACGGCCGCGGCACTCGGTCTGCACAAGGCGGGGTTCGACGTCAGCGTGTACGAGGCGTACCCCGACGGCGCGGAGGACATCGGCGCGTTCCTCACGCTCGCGAGCAACGGCATGCGCGCCCTCGCGGCGCTCGGCGCCTCGGTCGCGGTCACCGCGATCGGCTATCCGCTGACGACACTGCGCGTGCTGGACGGTTCGGGCGCCGAGGTGGCGAACGCGCCGCTCGGGGAGAGCGGTGACCCGCTCCTGCGCTACCGGTGCCTGCGTCGCGGCGAGCTCAACGCCGCGCTGCAGGCCGAGGTGGCGCGCCGTGGCATCAGCATCCGGCACGGCGCCCGGCTCGCTTCCGTCGAGGAAGGCCCCTCGGCCGTCACCGCGCACTTCACCGGCGGCGCCACCGCGACCGGCGACCTGCTCGTCGGCGCGGACGGGCTGCGCTCCACCGTCAGGCGGCTGATCGCCCCCGGAGCGGAACCGCTCCATGCCGGGCAGCGGGTCTTCTACGGCTACGCGGACCATGCGGCCCCGGCCGGGGCGCCCGGGACCATCACCATGGTGCGCGGCGGCGCGGCCGCCTTCGGCTGCGCAATGTCACCCGCCGGGGAGACGTACTGGTTCGCGCGTGTCGCGGGCGAGCCGCCGGCGGCGGACGAGATCGCGCAGTCCACGCCCACCCGGTGGCGCGAGCCGCTGGTGGAGCTGCTGCGGAAGGACGCCACCCCGGCCGCGGGCATCGTCGCGGCCACCGGCGACCGCATCATGGTCACCGGCGCGACGGAGATGCCGCTCGGCATGCCGTGGCGCTCCGGTCGTGTGCTGATCGTCGGTGACGCGGCGCACGCCGCCTCCCCCGCGACCGGGCAGGGCGCCTCGATGGCGCTTGAGGACGCGGTCGTCCTGGCGAAGGCGCTCCGTGACACGCCGGACACCGGCAGCGCGCTGGCCCTCTACGAGACGCTCCGCCGTCCCCGCGTGGAGTACAACATCGCCGCGAGCGGCCGGATCTCCCGCGCCGCCACCGCGCCACCGGGCCCCGCACGCGGGCAGGCCGCCCGCAGGCCGGGTGACGACGAGCTGATCCGGCACCTGGAGTGGGACGCGGACATCCGGACCGGCTGCGCGCACGGCGGAGGTGGCGGCTGACGGCGCAGGGGGGTACCTGTGGGGCATGAGCCTCTGGGACAAACGGGACGACATGGTGGTGCACGAACGCGAACCGTTCAACGCGGAGCCACCGCCGGCGGCGCTGGCCGGCAGGACCACACCCCTGGACACGTTCTACAGCCGCAACCACGGCGAGATCCCCGACATCGACCCGGCCGCCTGGCGGCTGACCGTGGACGGCCTGGTCGAGCAGCCGTTGGAGCTGTCGCTCGCGGAACTGCGCGAGCGGTTCGAAGAGGTCGAGGCGGCCGTGACGCTCCAGTGCGCCGGCAACCGCCGCGCCGGGCTGATCGAGGTCCGCGACATCCCCGGCGAGGATCCCTGGGGGCCCGGCGCCACCTCCACCGCGCGCTGGTGCGGGGTGCGCCTGGCGGACGTACTGGCCGAGGCCGGTCCCCTGCCGGATGCGGAGCACATCGCCTTCGGCGCCCCCGACGTCTCCCGGCTCGCCGAGCCGGCCCAGCCCTACGGCGGCTCGATCACGCTCGCGAAGGCGCGGGGCGCCGAGGTCCTGCTCGCCTGGGGGATGAGCGGCGCACCCCTGAGCCGGGTGCACGGCGCCCCGCTCCGGGTCGTGGTGCCCGGCTGGATCGGCGCACGCAGCGTCAAGTGGCTGACCCGCCTCACCGCGCGGCGCGAACCGTCGGACAACTTCTTCCAGACCTCCGCCTACCGCCTGCTGCCCGCCGGGGACGGCCCCGGCCCGGGCGGCCCCGGCCAGGACCGCCCCGGCACGGACGGCCACGCGGACGGCATCCCCCTCGGGCCCATCGCCCTGAACTGCGACGTCCTCTCCCCGCGCGGCGGTCGCCGCCTGCCGTCGGGCCCGACGGAGATCATCGGCTACGCGCTGGCGGGCGACGACCGCACCGTGGCCCGCGTCGACGTCTCCGTGGACGGCGGCCGCCACTGGGTCCAGGCCGATGTGGACACGGCGGAGAGCCCGTGGGTGTGGCAGCACTGGCGCACCACCGCCGACCTGCCGGCCGGTGAGGTGGAGATCACCGCACGCGCCTGGGACAGCACCGGCGCGGCGCAGCCCGAGTCGCCCGTGCACCTGTGGAACCCCAAGGGCTACGCCAACAACTCGTGGGCGCGCGTCCACGTCACCTGCGAGTGAGCGGCGCACTGCGCGAGCACGCCGGCCTGCACGTGGGCGACCCCACTTAAATATGCATCTTAGATGCATGTTAATTTGAGCGCGCCCGATCAGCTCACGGCCGCAAGGGGTCACCCATGCTCTCCGACACGTCCACCGCCACCGTCCGCGCGACACTCCCTGCCGTCGGCGCCGCCATCGGCGAGATCACGGAACTCTTCTACGAGAAGCTGTTCGCCGCCCATCCCGGCCTGCTGCGCGACCTGTTCAACCGCGGCAACCAGGCCGCAGGCACCCAGCGCCAGGCGCTGGCCGGCTCCATCGCGGCCTTCGCGACGCATCTGCTGGAGCACCCGGACACCCGCCCCGACGTAATGCTCGGCCGGGTCGCGCACAAGCACGCCTCCCTCGGCGTCTCGCCCACCCAGTACCCGATCGTCCACGAGCACCTCTTCGCGGCGATCGGCGAGGTGCTCGGCGAGGCGGCCACCCCCGAGGTCGCCGAGGCGTGGGACGAGGTCTACTGGCTGATGGCCAACGCCCTCATCGCCATCGAGAGCCGCCTCTACCAGGGCCAGGAGGTCCTGACCGGCGGCACCTGGCGCGAGTGGGAGGTCATCGGGCGCTCCGAGGAGACCGCCGACGTCGCGTCCTTCCTGCTGCGCCCACTCGGCGGCGCGGCGCCGCAGCCGTTCAGGGCAGGCCAGTACGTGTCGGTCCAGGTCGAACTGGCGGACGGGGCGCGGCAGATACGCCAGTACAGCATGGTCGGGGCGCCCGACGCCGCGGTGCGCCAGATCAGCGTCAAGCGCGAGCACGGCGGCGAGGAGACCCCGGCCGGCGAGGTCTCCAACCACCTGCACGACCATGTCCACGTCGGCGACCGGCTGCGCGTCTCCGCGCCCTTCGGCGACCTCGTGCTCGACGAGGGCGCGCTGGGCGCCACGGCCGGCGGGGCTCAGCAGCGCCCTGTCCTGCTCGCCTCGGCCGGGATCGGGGTCACCCCGATGCTCTCGATGCTCCACGAGCTGAACGCGCGCGAGCACACGGCCCCCGTGCTCGTCCTGCACGCCGACCGCTCCCCCGCCGAGCACGCGCTGCGCGCGGACCAGTCGGCGCTCGCCGGAAAGCTGGCGGACGGCCGCGTCGCGTACTGGTACGAGGAGGCCGCCGGTGAGAACGACCGCGCCGGCCGGGCCGACCTCGCCGATCTGGAGGTTCCCGACGGCACCATCGCCTACCTCTGCGGGCCGCTCCCGTTCATGCGCGCGGTGCGCGGTCAGCTGCTGGCGAAGGGCGTGCCCGCTGCCGACGTCCACTACGAGGTGTTCGGCCCCGACCTCTGGCTCGGCGCGGCCTGAGAAGCCGTTGTCCTACCCGCAGTCGGCGCCGACGGGGCGCCCGGTGATCGCGAGCAGCAGCGGGCCGGTGGGCGCGGCCACGATGTCCGTGAGGGAGACGCGGTCCAGCGACGCGTAGAACTCCTCCTGCGCGGCCAGCAGCGCGCCGCGCAGCCGGCAGGCCGAGTTGAGCGGGCAGGACACGTCGCCACCCGTGCAGTCCGCGAGGTCGCCGGAGCCCTCGAAGGCGCGCACGACCGCCCCCACGGTGGCCGACCGTCCCGCCACGGTCAGCACCAGACCGCCGCCACGGCCGCGCCGCGCCTCCACGAGCCCGAGGTGCTGCAGCCGCGCGACCACTTTGGCCATGTGCGTGTAGGCCGCGCCCAAGGTCGCCGCCACGTCGCGTGTGGTAGGCGGTGTGTCCGCGGCGGACCGCACGGCGAGGCGCATGAGCAGCCGCAGTGCGAGATCCGTGGACTTCATCAGGCGCATACGCCCCACCCTATGCCGCGCCGGCGTCCATCCGCGTGCTTGCCGTCGAGCGCCGGTTTGGGCACAAGCGGTCAAGGGCACTGGGGCGCTGGCGCGATCGGCGGACCCGCGATCCGCCGATCCGCGATCCGCGGAGGACAGACCGGAGGTGGACGGCTCGGATGGCAGGCACGGAGCGGACGGCCCACGCGGCGGCTCACGCCCGGGGCACCGTCGTGGCGCTCGCCGTCGCCGACATCTCGTTCGCCTACCAGCAGACGGCCGTGGTGCCCGTCATCCCGGACATCGAGAAGGCCGTGCACCTCTCGCAGACGTGGGGTGCCTGGCTGCTGAGCGGTTACCTCCTCGTCGCGACGGTGTCCACGCCCCTGCTCGGCAGGCTGGCCGACCGGCGCGGCAGGCGGCGGATGCTGCTGCTCGGGCTCGTCGTCTTCCTCGCCGGCTCCGTCGGCGCCGCCTGCGCGCCGAACGCCGCGGTCCTGATCGTCTTCCGTGCCCTGCAGGGCGTGGGCGGGGCGGTGTTCCCGCTCTCCCTCTCCATCGCCCGCGAGGAGCTGCCCAAGGAGCGGGTGGGCGGCGCCACCGGCACGCTGACCGCCGCGTTCGGAATCGGCACGGCGCTGGGCTTCGCCACGTCGGGGGCGCTGAGTTCCGCCGTCTCGTGGCGGCTGGTCTTCGCGGTGGGCGCGGCGATGGTCGCGCTGGCGCTGCCCCTGGTCGTGCGGTGGGTGCCGAGCCGCCCGGGGCCCTCGTCCGGCGCCGTGGACCTGCGGGGCGCGGGGCTGCTCGGCGCCTGCCTCGCCCTCCTCCTGGTCGCGCTCACCCTGGCACCGCAGCAGTCGGGCGCGGGCTGGGCCGTGCCGGGAGGGCTCTTGGCCGTGTCCTTCCTCGCCGGCGTGGCGTGGCTGCGCCACGAGCGCCGGGCGCCGGCACCGCTGGTCGACCTGTGGACGCTGCGCTCACCCACCGAGAAGTGGACGAACGCGATCACCGTGGGCGTCGGCTACGCACTGTTCGGCGTCTACTACCTGGTGCCGCAGTTCGTCCAGGACCCCACCCACGGGTTCGCCGCCGGCACGGCGGTCGTGGGTCTCTTCCTGCTGCCCGCCGCGGTGGGGCAGCTGCTCGCGAGCGCCTTCGCCACCCGGATCAGGGGACGGGGCACGACTCGCAGGCCCCTCGCCGCGGGGATGGCGGCGCTGGCCCTGGGGTCGGCGGGCTTCGCGACGCTCGGCCGTGACAGCGTCCCCGTGTTCCTGGCGGCCGGGTTCGTCCTCGGATGCGGTGCGGGGCTCGCCATCAGCGCCACCAGCACCCTGGCATCGCTCGGCGCCGACGAGGAGCACGCGGCCGTGGCCACGGCCGTCAACAGCACGGTGCGGCGGGTCGGTGGCGGACTGGGAAGCCAGGTCAGCGCGGGCATCCTGGTGCTCACCGGCAGGGGCACCGGCTCGTGGGTACTCGCGTTCGCCATCGCGGCCGCGGTGTGCGCTCTGTGCGTGGTGCCGGCCGGGCGGATGCCCCTGAAGGCCGGCGGGTCCACCCGGGAGGACAGCTGACGGGACAGGCACGGTGCGGAAAAATCCCGGGCACGCAGGGCCGATGCTGATAAAATCGGGGACCGCGCCGACCGGCCGGGAGTCGATCCGAAACGGCCGGTCCCGTATCGAGGAGAGCAGACATGGTGGGTGACGACGACATCTCCGGGTGATACCCGGAGCTGACAGGCCGCCGGCCGGTGCCCAGGGGTGCCGCTGTCGCGGCCGTTTCGACGTCCCCTTTCCCACCATGTCCGGGCGGCGCTTCCCCCGCCGTCCGCATCGCGTACGAGGTCTCTTCCCATGTCCGACGCTTCCGTCGTGTGCTCGAACCTGTCCTTCTCCTGGCCCGACGACACCCCTGTCTTCCGTGACCTGTCCTTCGCCGTGGGAGGCGGGCGCACCGGCCTGGTCGCACCCAACGGCTCGGGCAAGAGCACGCTGCTCAAGCTGATCGCCGGCGAACTCGCGCCCAGCGCCGGATCCGTGTCCGTGACCGGCACCCTCGGCCACCTCCCGCAGACCCTTCCCCTGGCCGGCGCTCTCACGGTGGCCGACGTCCTGGGGGTGGCCCCGGTGATCCGGGCGCTGGACGCCGTCGAGTCGGGCGACGTCGGCGAGGAGCACTTCACGGCCATCGGCGACGACTGGGACATCGAGGAGCGCACACGCGCCCAGCTCGACCGGCTCGGGCTCGGCTTCCTCGCGTTCGACCGCGGTCTCGACACGCTCAGCGGCGGCCAGGTCGTGTCGCTCGGCCTCGCGGCCCAGCTGCTGAAACGCCCCGACGTGCTGCTCCTCGACGAGCCGACCAACAACCTCGACCTCGATGCCCGCCTGCGGCTCTACGGCGCGCTCGAGGACTTCGGAGGCTGCCTGCTGCTCGTCAGCCACGACCGCGCGCTGCTCGACCGCATGGAGCGCATCGCCGAGCTCGATCGGGGCGAACTGCGTTTCTACGGAGGCGACTTCACGCAGTACGAGGAAGCCGTGCGGTCCGAGCGCGAGGTCTCGGAGAAGAACGTGCGCAACGCCGAGCAGGAGCTGAAGCGCGAGAAGCGCGAGATGCAGCAGGCACGCGAGCGCGCCGAGCGCCGTGCGAGCAACGCCGCCCGCAACCTGAAGAGCGCCGGCCTGCCGCGCATCTTCGCCGGGAACATGAAGCGGGGCGCGCAGGAGTCCGCCGGACGTTCGGGGCAGACACACGCCGCGCGGGTCGGCGAGGCCAAGGCGCGTCTTGACGAGGCAGGGCGCGCCCTGCGCGACGATCAGCGCATCACGCTCGACCTGCCGGACACCGGGGTCCCCGCGGGACGGACGCTCTTCCTCGGCGAGCGGATGCAGGTCCGCCGCGGCGGTCAGCCCCTGTTCGCGGGCGGGGGCATCGACCTGACGGTCAGGGGGCCCGAGCGCATCGCGCTGACCGGACCCAACGGCGCGGGCAAGAGCACACTGCTGCGCCTGATCGGCGGCGACATCGAGCCTGACGGCGGCAGCACCAGGCGGGCAGAGGGCGGGGTCGCGTACCTCTCCCAACGGCTCGACCTGCTGGAAGAGGGCCGTACCGTGGCCGAGAACTTCGCCGCCTTCGCTCCCCACCGCACGGACGCGGACCGGATGAACCTGCTGGCCCGCTTCCTCTTCCGGGGTCCGCGGGCCCATCTCCCGGTGGAGGTGCTGTCAGGGGGCGAGCGGCTGCGCGCGACGCTGGCCTGCGTGCTGTGCGCGGAGCCGGCGCCGCACCTGCTGCTCCTCGACGAGCCGACCAACAACCTCGACCTGGTCTCCACCGCCCAGCTGGAGGGCGCGCTCGTCTCGTACCAGGGGGCGTTCGTGGTGGTCAGCCACGACGAGAGGTTCCTCGCGGGGATCGGTGCCGACCGGCGCCTGCGGCTGGACGGCGGTGAGCTGACGGAGACCGGGGCGCCCGGGATGTGAGCGTCCGGCGGGCCGGCCGGTGGGGCGTGGGGCCGTACGTCACCCGGACGGCGGCGGCACGGGCCCCGGCAGGCTGGGCGCGGGACGCTCACGCTTCCGGCGCAGTGCCACGAAGGTCCGCCCCTCCAGCTCCCACGCGGCCTGCCGCGACCACCGGCCCGTGGCGCGCGCGTGGCGCACCAGGGCGCGAGCGCCCAGGCGGGCCCACGGGAAGAACCCGCCGTCGTCCGCCCGGGCACGGCCCTGGCCCGCGGGCCCGTGGCCGCCGTGGGTGTGGTCCGATCGTCCGTCGTCGACACATACGTCGAGACGCTCGTCGACGTCCCCGTCGGCGACCTCGGCGATCAGCAGCCCGCCGGGCGCGACCACGTCCGCCGTGCGGGTGAGGAGCGCATCCGGGTCGCCGCCGATGCCGATGTTGCCGTCGACGAGGAGCGCGGTGTTCCACCAGCCCTCACGCGGCAGCGGCTCGAACACCGACCGCACGAGCGCCGCGCCGCCGTGGCGTACGGTGCGATGCACCGCCGCGGTGCTGACGTCGATGCCGAGTGTCCGGTACCCCGCGAGGGCGAGAGCGGTGACGAACCTGCCAGGACCGCAGCCGATGTCGAGCACCGTGCCCTCGCACCGTGCGATGACCGTGCGGTCGGCCGCGTCGGGCGCCGCGCACCACCGCTCCACGCCGAGCGGCACCACACCGCCTTCCCTGCTGCGCAGGTAGAGGGGGCCCTGACCGGTGGTCAGGGCCGCGGTGTACGGGTCCGCCCGCCACCCCGCCGGCTCCCGCGTCCACGAGCCGTGGGCGGCGGGGACCACGGCGGCCGGTACGCGGTTCATCGGGCACCAGCCGGGGCCAGCTCGCGCACGAGTGCGGCGAACCGGCCGTCCGGCGCTTCGGCGGCGGCGAGGCGCGCGTCCTCGGCGGTGTCCACGTCCCGCAGCACCGGGAGGTCCCGGACGTCGAGCCCCGCGGCGACGAGCCGTTCACGCTGGCGTGCCCCGGTCTCGGGCGTCGACATCGGCACGCCGACGAGGAGCGCCGGGTCGGGGTCCGCGAGGCCCAGGCACCAGAAGCCGCCGTCCGCCGCCGGGCCGAACCACGCGGTGCGCGCGTCCCAAGCCGCCGCGTCGAGCGCCGGCGCCAGCAGGTCCGCGGTGACCTGGGGGGTGTCCATGCCGATGAGCACCGCCGGCCCTTCGCACAGCCCGAAGGCCGCGGCGATCCGCCGGTCGAGCCCTCCCGCGGCCTGGGGTACCACCTCGACACCCGCCGGCAGCCAGGGCCCTGGCGCGCCGTCGAGGACGAGGACCCTGCGGGTCGCGGGTGCGGCGAGTGCCGTGCGCAGGGTGTCGGCGAGCGACGCCTCGGCCAGCCTCGCGGCCTCGCCGGGTGTGTAGTGCGGGGTGAGGCGCGTCTTGACCCGGCCGGGCACGGGTTCCTTGGCGATCACGAGCAGCGTCGTCACCTGGCGTCCGCCTTCCGCTCGGCGGCCATGGGCGCCGGCGGTGCGGCGAGGACGCCGCGCATGTCGCGCACGGCGTGCCAGGTGCCGCGCCAGGTGCCGGTGACCTTCGACTTTCCCTGCCTGGGCAGGTAGGGGACGTCGTGCTCCTCGACGCGCCATCCGGCGTCGGCTGCCTTCACCACCATCTCCAGCGGATAGCCGCTGCGCCGGTCGTTCAGTCCGAGGCCGAGCAGGGCCTGCCTGCGCGCCGCCCGCAGCGGGCCGAGGTCGTGCAGGGACAGCCCTGTCCTGGTGCGTGTCATGCGGGCCAGGGCGAGATTGCCCACGCGCGCGTGGGCCGGCCACACGCCGGCCCTGCCGGGCCTGCGTCGCCCGAGGACGAGGTCTGCACGGTCCTGTGCGAGCCGCCCGACGAACCCGGTGAGCAGTCCGGGGTCGAGGGAGGCGTCGCAGTCGCAGAAGCAGACGTACTCGGCTTCTGCGGCGAGCAGGCCCGTGTGGCAGGCGGCGCCGAAGCCGCGCGTGGGCTCGTGGACGACCGTGGCGCCGAGCCGCGCGGCGAGTTCGGCGGATCCGTCGGTCGAGCCGTTGTCGACGACGATGGCCCGCCATCCCCGTGGGATGCGTTCGAGCACCCAGGGCAGGGCGCGGGCCTCGTCGAGGCACGGAAGTACGACGTCTGCGGTCGTGGCGGTCAAAGCGGTCACGTCCATCGATGTGGGGTGCGGTGGGAAGGGGACGTCCGGTGCCGGGGGCTCGGTCACCGGTGTGTGCTGGTGTGGCGCCGTCAGTTCAGGGCGACCGCGCGTTGCGGGGCGTGCGCGAACTCGCGCACACCCGCCTCGAACGGGATGTCCGGCCGCCAGCCGAGCTCGTCGCGCAGCCGCTTGGAGGAGGCCGTGATGTGGCGTACGTCCCCGAGCCGGTACTCGCCCGTCACGACGGGGGCCGGGCCGTCGCACGCCTCGGCGAGTGCCCGGGCCATCTCGCCGACGGTGTGCGGCGTTCCGCTGCCGGCGTTGTAGGCGCGGAAGGAGCCGGGTTCACGGTGCGTCAGGGCCGTCATGGCGAGGACGTTGGCGGCGGCGATGTCCCGTACGTGGACGAAGTCGCGCCGCTGCCCGCCGTCCTCGAAGACCGTCGGGGCCTCGCCCCTGGCGAGCGACGAGCGGAAGAACGACGCGACGCCCGCGTACGGCGTGTCGCGTGGCATTCCGGGGCCGTAGACGTTGTGGTAGCGCAACGACACCGCTCTGCCGCCGGTGGCGCGCGCCCACGCGGCGGCGAGGTGCTCCTGGGCGAGTTTGCCCGCCGCGTACACGTTGCGCGGGTCGGTGGGCGCGTCCTCGCCGACGAGGCCGGGGGCCAGGGCGTCGCCGCACCGCGGGCAGCGCGGCTCGAACGCCCCGGCGGCCAGGTCGCTTTCGGCGCGCGGGCCCGGTGTGACGCGGCCGTGGCGCGCGCAGTCGTAGCGGCCCTCGCCGTACACCACCATGGAGCCCGCCAGCACGAGGTCCCGGACGGGACTTTCGGCCATGGCCGCCAGCAGGGTGGCGGTGCCCAGTTCGTTGCAGCCGACGTAGGCGGGGGCGTCGGCGAAGTCCTTGCCGAGACCGACCATGGCGGCCTGGTGGCACACCACGTCCACACCGCGCAGCGCGCCGGACACCGCGGCCGTGTCCCGTACGTCGCCGTGGATCCAGCTGACGCCGGGGTGCGGGGTGTGGGGGACGGGGTGAGCCGAGGGCAGCAGCGCGTCGAGGACGACGACGTCGTCCCCCCGCGCCAGCAGGGCCTCCGTGATGTGCGAGCCGATGAAACCGGCTCCGCCGGTGAGCAGTACGCGCATGTCAGCGCTCCTTCGGCGTGGTTCGTTCTCGCGGACGCGTCCGGTACCGGCCGACGGCGTACCAGACGGCGGACGCACCGAACAGGACGGCGGTGATCAGCAGCCAGCGTCTCAGGAAGACCGCGTCGGACAGGTGCGTCGACACGGAGTAGTGGGGGGAGTTCCTGAAGACGAGGGGCCAGTAGACGAGGAGGAGCAGCAGCGACACGAAGGCCGGGACGCGGATGTGGTTCACCGCGGTGCGCGGCGGGTCGTCCGCTGTCCGGCCGCGGCCGCCGCCGACGCGGTGCAGGATCCAGTCCGTGCCCGCGTACAGCGGTACGAGGACGAGGTCGTGCAGCACGGCCGCCCCGACGAACCAGACGGCGATGGAGAGCCAGTCGTCGGACAGCCAGCGGACGGCCGCGTAGCCGCACACGGCGAACGAGACGATGAGGATGAGCAGGTGGAGCGGCTCTTCGCCGTAGAGCCTGCGGAACCGGTCGCCCGGCCGCCACGCTCCCGGCCGCCACGCTCCCGAGCGCGCGCCGGCCGGTGGTCCGGGTGGTGTGTCCTGGTCCTGCGGCGTCATGCCTGCGCTCCGAACGTCGTCACTCCGAATGTCAGTTGGCGTACCCACTTGGTGTTCATCACACCGGGGGCCCCTGGGACGATGACCCGGGCCGGGTAGCCGTGGTCGTGCGACAGCTCCGCGCCGTTGACCCTCAGCGCGAGCAGGGACCTGGGGTCGCGCACCTGGTTGCCGCGCAGGGCGACGGCGCGGAAAGAGCCGGTCAGCTGGGCCGATTCCACGAACACGTCCGGCGCGTCATCCGTATGCCCCACCATCCTCGCCAGATCGATCAGCCTCACGCCTTCCCAGTGCTGGTTCCCCGTCGACCAGCCCTCCACGCAGGCGATGGGCAGCGCCGAACCGTGCTGGGCGAGGCGCCGCACCTCGTCGAGGGACAGGGGCACCCGCCCCCCGCGGCCTTTGACGACGAGGCGCCAGTCCTCACCGACGTCCTTCGGGCGGATGTTCACGGCCCGGTAGCCCTTGTTCACCTGGAAGCCGTTCGGCCCGTCCCCCACCGGGCTGCCGTGCGGCGCCAGGAGAGCGGTGCGCCGCAGCGGGCCGCCGATGGACTGCCCCGCCGTCACGACGAGCAGGGCGAGCGAGCCCAGGCCGACCATGCCGAGCGCACCGCGCCTCGACGTGGTGGGGGCCGCGGGTTCGGCGGCCACGAGCCCGGTCTCGTCGCGCGGCTCCGGGCGCGTGTGCGCGGTGTTCGTGCGCAGTTCGGCGCGGAAGTCCCGGCTGCGCAGCGCCCGCACGGTGCGGGGCAGCCGGATGACGACGTGCGCGAGCACCGCGCCCGTGAACACCCATGCCCCGTAGAAGTGGAGGGGGTAGAAGGACCCGGGGAACAGGTAGTCGAGCTGTACGTTGAGCACGCCGGTGACGAACTCGAACAGCCCGCCGCCCACCAGCAGGAGCAGGGAGACGCGGTCCAGCGCGTGGCCGAGCGAGCGCACGGGAGGCAGGACGAACAGCTTGGGCACGACGGACCAGAGCTTCGCCAGCAGCACGGGCACCAGGACGATGCCGAGTGTCACGTGCACGCCCTGCGTCACCCGGTACAGCCAGTAGGGGTGCGTGGGCCAGGAAAAGAGGTAGAAGCCCAGCAGGCCCTTGTCCGGCGTCTTGTCATTGATCATCGCCAGGTCGGGGTTGTACGCCGCGTACGAGAGCAGTCCCGTGACGAAGAGCACCGGGATACCGACGAGCAGCACCACCCCGAAAACGGATGTCAGCCAGGGTCCTCGCAGGGGGCTGCGCCAGGGGCTTTCCGGAAGGCGACGGGAGACTTTCATGGTGCGGGACTCTAGACCACGTGAGCAGGGCTTCCGCGCGTTCGGCGGATGACGAAACAATGACCGACCAGGAAGCGTCCGGAGTACCGGCGAAACTTCCCCCCTTCATTGAACGCGCAGGTCAGCGCCGCGTACCGGGAACCTTCGCGGCGCCGGGTAAGAATCGGCGCCCCATGGCCGCCAACTGATGGGAGATCCCTACGCGGTGCACGTATTCCATGTCATCAGCCTGAACACGAGGCGGCTCGGGTATTCCTCCGCCATTCCTTACGAAAGTGTGACGGCCCGGAAGTATTAGAGTGACGCCCGTGACCGTTTCCTCCTCGCGCCGTCCAGCAGGCAGCCCCACCAGCAGCGAAGGGGGGGAAAGGCCGATCGCGAGAAGCCGCGATCTCGTCCCGGTGGTGGCGGCGCTCGTACTCTTCGCGGCCACCGCCGTCGTGGGCGGTTTCATCCAGCGGGCCGACGGCACCCTGGGCACGTCCTGGCCGCCCCTGCTGGCCCACTGGATGCCGCACGTCGGCCCGGGGACGCCCGCGGCCGTGGCGGCCGCGGTGCTGCTCGTCGCGTACGGGCCCGCGGTCGCGGCGCGGCTCCCCTGGCGCGCGCTGCTCGCGTCCGCGTGGGCCGCCGCTCTGGTGTGGACGTTCTCGCTCGCCCTGATCGACGGGTGGCAGCGCGGGATCGCGGGGCGCCTCACTACACGTCACGAGTACGTGCCCGCGGTGCCTCGCTTCCACGACATCCTGCCGACCCTGCAGACGTTCTCGCAGCACATCGTCGGCGGCCACCCCGGCTACTGGCCCGCGCATGTGGCGGGCCATCCGCCGGGCGCCGTGCTGACCTTCGTCCTGCTGGACCGCCTGGGGCTCGGCGGCGGGGCCTGGGCCGGCGTGTTCTGCATCGTGGCAGGCACGTCCGTGGCCGTCGCCGCCCTGGTCACGCTGCGCTGTCTGTGTTCGGAGTCCACGGCCCGGCGTGCGGCGCCGTTCCTCGTCCTGACGCCCGGTGCCATCTGGGTGGGCGCGTCCGCCGACGGGTACTTCGCGTGTGTCGCCGCCTGGGCGCTCGCCCTTCTGGCGCTCGCCGCCACCCGGCGCGTGCGCGCCCCGGTGGCCGCGGCGCTCGGCAGCGGTCTCCTCTTCGGGCTCGCGGTCCACGTGTCGTACGGGCTCACGCTGATCGCCCTGCCCGGCCTCGCGGTGCTGCTCGCCGCCCGCAACCTGCGGCCCCTGCCGTACGTACTCGGCGCGGTGGCCGCGGTGGTGGCGGTGTTCGCCGTGCTCGGCTTTCGCTGGTGGGACGCCTATCCGCTGCTGGTCGAGCGGTACGACCAGGGGCTCGGCGGCGTACGGCCCTACTCCTACTGGCTGTTCGGCGACCTGGCCACGGCGGTCGCGTCCGCGGGGCTCGCGTCGGTGGCGGGGATGGGCCGCGTCCTGCGCTTTCCGCTGCGACGCCACCGCGGGCTCGTCCTGCTCTGCTGCGCGTTCCTGCTGGCCATCGTGGCGGCCGACCTGTCGGGCATGAGCAAGGCGGAGACCGAGCGGATCTGGCTGCCGTTCACGTTGTGGCTGCCGGCGTCGGCGGCTCTGCTGCCACGGGGCGACCACCGCGGATGGCTGGCCGCGCAGGCGTGCGCGGCGCTGCTGATCAACCACCTGCTGCTGACGGGATGGTGACGCGACGCCCGCAGGCCCCGGGACCGCTGTCCAGGGTTTCTCCACGTTCCCGCACGGTAAGGATGAGGTGCATGGCTCCCGCGGACACCGATGAGCACGGTGAGCCCGTGCCCGCGCGCCCCCGCGCGGACTCCGGGCAGCCGCCGCACGGCCTCGATCCCGACTCCCGCGAGTGGCTCGACGCGCTCTCGTCCACCGGCGAACGGCACGTGCGGGCGTGCACGCGGCTGCACGGGCAACTGCTGCGCATCGCGTTCAAGGAACTGCACCGCAGACGCGGCCGCCACCGCATCACGGGCCCCGAACTGGACGATCTCGCGCACCAGGCGGCCGGCGACGCGCTGCTCGCCATCACGCGGAAGATCGGCGGTTTCCGGGGCGAGAGCCGCTTCACGACGTGGGCCTACAAGTTCGTGGTGTTCGAGGTGTCGACCAAGCTCGGCCGCCACTTCTGGCGCACGGAGGGCGTGCCGCTCGACGCCGGGGGCTGGGAGCAGTTGCCGGACCGGCTGGGCATGGATCCGCAGCGCGAGTCCGAGGCCCGCGAGCTGACCGACGCGCTGCGCAGGGCCGTGGACGAGGTGCTCACCCCGCACCAGCGCAGGGTGTTCGTGGCGCTGGTGCTGGACGCCGTGCCGCTCGAAGCGCTCGTGGCGGAGCTGGACACGAACCGCAACGCGATCTACAAGACGATGTTCGACGCGCGGCGCAAGCTGCGGGCCCGGCTCGAGGCGCAGGGCCATCTGGACGCGAGCGCCCGGGGGCGACGATGACTGACACAGGCGACCGCTCCCCCGCCGGGCGGCTGAGCGCGTTCCTCGCCACGGACCCGCGCGACGTGGGCTGCGCGGGTGCCATGGAGGTCCTGCACGTGTACGTGGATTACGTGGCGGCGGGCGCGGACACCGCGAGGTTCGCCGGGGTCGTCGCCCACCTGCGCGCGTGCGGGCCGTGCTCGGACGAGTTCGACGGGCTGCTCGCGGCGGTGTCACAGGACCCGTGGCCCGACGGCCCCGGGTCCGCACCGTGACACACGTACGTGGAGGGCGGCGCCCCGCGGCAGGCGGGGCGCCGCCCTGCGGCGTTCACTCGATGCCGGTCGTCACTCGATGCCGGTCGTCACTTGATGCCGGTGGTCGCCACGCCCTGCACGATCCGCCGCTGGAAGACCAGGAACACCGCTATCAGCGGCAGGAACCCGAGCACGGACGAGGCCATGACCTCCGCGTACTGGATGTTGGTGTTGCTCACCAGCGACGACAGGCCCACCGGGATCGTCTGGGACTTGGTCTGGTTCAGCACCAGCAGCGGCCACAGGAAGGCGTTCCATGAGCTGATGAACGTGAGGATCGACACCGTGGAGACGGCCGGGCGGCAGATCGGCATGCAGACCGTCCAGTAGACGCGCCACCAGCTCGCCCCGTCGATGCGCGCCGCCTCGATCAGCGGGGTGGGGATGCCCTTGAAGAACGCCTGGAAGATGAAGACCGACACCGGGGCGGCGACCGACGGCAGGACGAGGGCCCAGTAGGTGCCGAGCAGGTGCAGCGACCGGTACTCGATGAACTGCGGCAGCACCAGCGCCTCGGTGGGCAGCATGAGGCCGGCGGTGACGAGCGCGATGACCACGTTCCTGCCGGGGAAGCGCAGGAAGGCCAGGGCGAAGCCCGCCATCGAGCAGAAGGCAACGGTGAAGACGACCGCGAGGGCGGCGATGACCAGGCTGTTGAGGTACCAGTAGCCGATCGGGTAGTTGTGCCAGGCGAAGCTGTAGGCGTGCAGGGACCAGCCGCCGGCGAACGGCGACATCGGCGCCTGCGTGATCGAGCCGTCCTGCCTCAGCGAGGTGATGATCGCCCACGCGAACGGGACGAACCAGATCAGGGCGAAGAGCGTGAGGCACACGGCGCAGAGCCGGTTGAAGAGTTTCGCCCCGTTCACGGTGGCCGACCCTCCGGCCGGGGTGCGCCTCGGCTGGGTGATGGTGCTCAAGGTGTCCTCCGCTCAGGCCGCGGCGCGGGCCGCGGTACCGGTCGCGCGCAACCGGCGCAGCCCGTACCAGGCTGCCGAGACCGCGACGATGATGACGAAATAGACCATGGTGGCGGCTGCGCCGTAGCCGCCCCTGTAGGACGTGAAGCCGGTGTCGTAGATGTACTCGATGACGGGCCGGGTCGACTGGTTGGGACCGCCGCCGAGCAGCAGGTAGATCTGGTCGAACACCTTCAGGGACGCCAGGATCTGCAGGATCAGCACGAGGCTGGTGGTCGGGTTGAGGAGCGGCACGGTGATCAGCCGGATCTGCTGCCAGGGGCTCGCCCCGTCGATGGCGGCGGCCTCGTAGACGTCCGGCGGGACGTCCTGGATGGCGGCGGTGTAGAGGACGAAGTTGAAGCCGAACGTCCACCACAGCGTCATGAGGATGACGGCGGTCCAGCCGCCCGACGTGGAGCCGATGAAGTCGGGCGCCGTCAGGCCGACGGCGCTGAACAGCTTGGGTATCAGGCCGACTTCGGGGGTGTACATCCACAGGAAGATCAGCGCGACCACCGAGGAGGGCACCACGTACGGGGCGAAGAACGCCAGCCGGTAGAAGACCCGGCCGCGCCGGATGCGGGACGCGAGGATGGCGAACAGCAGCGCGAGCCCCACCAGGAGTGGTGTGGTGATCAGTGTGAACAGCACGGAGTGCCACATGGCGTCCCAGAAGAGGGAGTCCCCCAGCACCTTCGCGTAGTTCGACACTCCCACCCAGCCGCCGAGGCCGTCCTTGACGGTGGTGGTGTTGAAGAAGCTCAGGACGATGCCCATGAGCAGCGGGCCGACGAGGAAGAGCAGGTAGATGATCAGGAACGGGGTGCTGAACAGCACGCCGGCCCGGCGGCCCGAGCGGCGCGGTCGCTGCCCCACCGTGTGTACGGGCGCCATCGGGTGTGCCGGTCGCGTCGAGGCGACGGTCGTCATGGTGGCAGACTCCTACTTCATCGTGACCGGCGGTCGGGCCGTGGTGTAGCGCTTCAGGTCGGTACGCATGGCGGCGACGGCGCTCCTGGGGCCGAGCCTCCCGGCGAGGACCTCGATGATCGTCCCGCCCACGGTGTTCTGGAAGTCCGAGCCGGCGCCCGTGTACCAGGCGACCGGGTCGTACTGCGCGTTGAAGGCGGCCTGGACGTAGTTGCGTTGCGGGGACTGGTCAAGGAACGCCTTGCTGCGCTGGACCGGCAGCCAGGCTGGCACGTGGCCGCCCTGCGCCCAGGTCGCGCTGTGGTCGAGCAGGCTCTTGATGAACCGGGCGGCGTTCGCTGTGCGCTCCGGCGAGCGGTTCGCGTTGCGCGGCACGACGAGGGCGTGCGAGTCGGCGTAGGCGACCGGCTTGGGTCCGAGCAGCGCAGGGAAGGGCACGACATTGAAGTGCAGGCCCTTGACCAGCCGGTACGACGGTATCTGCCATTCGCCGTCGAACAGGAACCCCGCCTTGCCCGTGGAGAACAGCACGTTCGCGCCCGAGCCGTTGAGGCTCTTGGGCATGAGGCCGGGTCCGGTGAGGCTCTGCATGAAGGCGAACGTCTCCCGCATCGCGTCCGTGTCGATGTCGATCCGGGTGCCCGAGTCGGTGACGACCGGTCCCGCGAGTCCGCGGTAGATCATGCTGAAGTAGCGCCACGCGGTGGCAGGGTCGCCGGTGATGGACATCGCGGCGCCGTACTTGGCGCCCGCGTCCTTCATCGCTTTGACCGCGTCGACGAACTCGTGCGCGCCCTTCATCGGCTTCAGGCCGTCGCCCGCGGCGTTGAGCAGCCCGGCCTTCTTCGCCAGGTCGACGTTGTAGTAGAGCACGAAGGGGTGGGTGTCGAGCGGGACGGCGTACACCGTGCCGTCGACCGTCGCCTTCTGCCAGGCGGCGGGCGTGAAACGGTCGCGTGTGATGCCGAGGTCCGTGACGCCGGTGTTCTCCACCGGTTCGAGCAGTTTCGCCGCGGCGAGCAGCGGGAGCCGGGACAGGTGCGAGATCCCGACGTCCGGTGGTGTGCCGCTCGCCGTCGCCAGCGCCAGTTTCGTGTAGTACGGGTTGCCCCAGCCCAGAACGGTGGCCTCCAGTGTCACACCGGGGTGCTGCTTCCTGAAGGCGTTCTCCATCAGCACCATGTTGGCGCCGTCGCCGCCGGTGAACAGGTTCCAGTAGATGACATCAGCGGTGTTCGGCTGCGAGCCCGTCAGGCCTGAGGCCAACGGGGACGCGCAGGCCGACAGCCCTCCGGTCAGGGCCAGGCCGCCACCGAGTGCCAGCAGGCGCCGGCGCGTCATCGCTCCGCTCATGGGGGTATGCACCTCGTTACATCGATGTGAACTCGATGGCGCAGACGTTGACACAGTCTTTTCATCGATGCAATAGCCGTTCGCAAACTGACACCGAGGCGAGTCCCGGCGCCGGCTCGCGGCAGCCGCTCAGGGCGCCGGCGGCGGCCGCAGCGAGGACTCGCGCACGACCAGACGGAACGGCGTCGCCTCCCGCCGGGCGGACCGCGGCGCGGTGTCCTGCCCGTCGCTGACCCGGCCCTGCTCGTCGAGGAGCGTGAGCGCGCGCTCCGCGATCGCGTCCAGGTCGGGGGCGATGGACGTGAGCGGCGGGTGGGTGTAGGCCGACTCCGGTACGTCGTCGATGCCGGCCACCGCGATCTCGTCGGGCACGCGCACCCCTGACGCGTCGAGCGCCCGCAGCGCCCCGACGGCAAGGGCGTCGTTGAAGGCGAAGATCGCGTCGGGCAGCGGGCCGCTGCCTTCGAGCAGCCGGCTCACCGCCTCGTAGCCCTGCGCCCTGTTCCAGTCCTCCACGGGCTCGACGAGCCAGTTGACCCGCCGCACGCCGGCCGCGGACAGTGCCTGCCGGTAGCCCTCGGCGCGCTGGCTCCCGTTCTCGCTGCCGTTCCTGCCGAGCGCCACGACGCGCCGGCAGCCCTGCGCGACGAGGTGTTCCACGACGGTGCGCGCGGCGGCGACGTTGTCGATGCCGACGCGCGGGAAGCGGTCGCCGACGTCGTGCTCGCCGAGCATGACCAGCGGGAAGTCCGGCGCGGTGGCCGTGACGTCGGCGGCCGGTACGGTGATGGCGCTGAACAGCACACCGTCCGCGACGTTCGTCAGCCCGCCCTCCAGGATGCGCCGCTCCGCCTCGTGGTCGCCCGCGGTCGACTCGACGAGCACCGTGATGCCGCGGCGCGCCGCGGCCTTGATCACCGCCTGGGCGAGCTCGGCGAAGTAGGGCTCCGCGAGGAACGGCACGGCGAGCGCGACGAACCCGGTGCGGCCCGAGCGCAGGCCGCGCGCGAGGTAGTCCATCTTGTAGCCCAGTTCGTCCAGCGAGCGCTGCACACGCGCGCGCGTCTGGGGGCTGACGTGCCGGTAACCGCTCACCACGTTGGACACGGTCCGCACCGATACGCCGGCGTGTTCGGCCACGTCCCGCATCCGCACTCTGGCCACCGGGGGAACTCCTTCGGTCGGGTCGGCTGGCGCCCATCGCGACCTTGCATCGATGCAAACGATCACACATGATGAACGGAACCCGATTGTACGGAACCCGTTGCCGGCGAGGCAGAAGGAGGAACGACCCGTGAGGGCGAGTGAACAGGAAGGGTCGTACCCGAGGCCGATGCTCTGCCGCGAGCAGTGGAGCAGCCTGGACGGCACCTGGGAGTTCGGCTACGACGACGCCGACGCCGGGGAGCGCGAGGGATGGTTCTCGGACGTGGAGAGCGGCGGATTCGACCGGGAGATCACCGTCCCGTACCCGCCGGAGGCTCCCGCCTCCGGCATCGGCGACACCGGGCCGCACCCGGTCGTCTGGTACCGCCTTCGCGTGCCGCACGGGACGCTCGTTCCGGCCGGCGCGCCGGAGGGCAGGACGCTGATCCACTTCGGCGCGGTCGACCACCGCGCGCGGGTCTGGCTCGACGGACACCTCGTGGCCGAACACGTCGGCGGGCAGACGCCGTTCACGGCGGACGTGACGGACGCGATGCGGCCGGGCGCCGGCGAGCACGTGCTCGTCGTACGCGCAGAGGACGACCCGGCCGACCTCTGCGTGCCGCGCGGCAAGCAGGACTGGCAGGAGCGCCCGCACGCCGTCTGGTACGAGCGGACCACCGGCATCTGGCAGAGCGTGTGGACCGAGACCGTGCCGGAGCAGCACATCGGCGACCTGGCGTGGACCACCGATCCCACGCACGGCGTGGTGGCCGAGGTGACGCTCGCGCGCCCGGTGTCCCGGCCGCTCGCCGTACACGTCGTGCTGCGCCTGGGCGACCGGGTCCTGGCCGAGGCGTCCACCGTGACCACGGGCCGCCGCGTCCGCGTCGACCTGGCGATCCCCGCCCTGCGCAACGGCATCGACAGGGAGCGGCTGTGGTGGCGGCCCGAGTCGCCGACCCTGGTGGACGCCCGTGTGAGCGTGCGCGACGCCGCCACACCCGCGTGGGATTCTGCGGGCGCCGCGGACGTCGTCGATGCCGTGGACAGCTACCTGGGGCTGCGCAGCGCGGCCGTGGGCGACGGCGTGTTCCTGCTCAACGACCGCCCCTGCTACGTCCGTTCGGTGCTCAACCAGGGCTACCGGCCGAGGACGCTGCTGGCCAGCAGCGGCACGGACGAGCTGCGCCGCGAGGTCGAGATGATCAAGGCGATGGGGTTCAACGCCGTCCGCGTCCACCAGAAGGCGGAGGACCCCAGGTTCCTGTACTGGGCGGACCGGCTCGGCCTGCTGGTGTGGGGCGAGACCGGCGCGGCCTACGAGTTCGGCACGGAGGCCGTAGAGCTGCTCACCCGCGAGTGGCTCGACCTGGTGCGGCGTGACCGCAGCCACCCCTCGGTGGTCACCTGGGTGCCGGTCAACGAGAGCTGGGGCACCTCCGACATCGCACACGACGCGGCGCAGCGGCACTACGTGACGGCCCTGGCCGGCCTCACACGCGCCCTCGATCCGACGCGGCCCGTGATGTCGAACGAGGGATGGGAGCACACCGACAGTGACATCCTCGGCGTCCACGACTACTGCGCCGATCCCGCCGTGCTCAGGGCGCGCTACGGCGACGCCGCCGGCTTCGACGCGGTGCTGAACGGCCCGGGGCCGCAAGGCCGTGTGCTCACCCTCGACGAGCGGCAGGACGAGCGGTTCGCCGCGGGCGACGCGCCGCTGATGATCACGGAGTTCGGCGGCCTGTCCCTCAAGGGCGACGACGGGGAGTTCTTCTACACGCAGACCGGTTCCGACACCCAGTACGCCGCGCTGCTCGGCGAGTTGTTCGGCGTGCTGCGGACGAGCCCGCTGGTGGCGGGGTTCTGCTACACGCAGTTCATGGACACCGCACAGGAGACCAACGGCCTGCTGTTCTCCGACGGCACGCCCAAGCTGCCGCTGGAGACGATCCGCGCCATCGTCACCGGAGTGAAGGACGGTGACGCGGCAGGAGCGTGAGCCCCGGTGATGCCCCGGCAGCGCAGGGGGCATCACCGGCCATGATCGGCTCCGTGGTGAGGCGCGGGCCGTCCCGGGGGCCGACCTGCCGGGACGGCCCGTGCGCGTACCACCGGTGAGCGGAACAAGCCGGACATGTAACACACTGGCTACCCTCGGTGACCGTCCGGGAGTTGGCCGGTTCCCGATGCCGTGTGACAACACTCTCGCCCGCGATGGCGCTCAGGAACCCGGATTCGGTGTTCGTGGCGCTCGTCGTGTGCCACTCTCGGAGGGGTCCGCATATCCGGTGACTTTCGGATCTCTGACGAGTGAGGATGAGTGGGGCATCGAGCATGGGCCGTCGCAGCAGAGGAAGCATAGGCACGGCGCTCGTGGTGGGCGCCGTGGTCGCCGGGGCGAGCGCGTGCGGGGCAGGCGGGGCCACGGCATCCGCCGCCGCCACGACACCGGCCTCCGCGCCGGCCGCTCCCACCGTCTCCGCCTCCCCTTCCGCGTCCGCGTCCCCGACCGCATCGGCGACGCCCTCAGCGACCGCGACCGCGCGGCACACCGCCGCCCGGAGCGCCGTGCCCGCCTCGACACCCTCGGCGACGAAGACGGCGTCCAAGCCGCCGATGCTGCTGAACACCATCACGCCGGCCGACGGGGACACCGTCGGGGTCGCCATGCCGGTGTCCGTGGTCTTCACCCATCCCGTGGCGCCCTCGGCGCGCGCCTCCGTCGAGCGGCACCTCAAGGTGTCCGCCTCGGTGCCGACGACCGGGGCATGGCACTGGTTCAGCTCGACCCGCGTCGACTGGCGCCCGAAGTCCTACTGGCAGTCGGGCACGAAGGTGTCGGTGGACGCCGACCTCGCCGGTGTGGGCGACGGCTATGGCCGCGCCGGCACGCACAGCTACCACCACGCCTTCACCATCGGACGGGACACCGAGGCCACGGTCTCCGTGACCGGGCACACCATGAAGGTCACCCGGGACGGCAAGACCGTACGCACCATGCCCATCGACGCGGGCAGCAAGTCGTGGCCGTCCTGGGACGGCACGATGGCGGTCATCGACAAGCAGCCCAAGGTGCACATGACCTCGTGCAGCGTCGGCATCAGCTGCGACAAGAAGAGCAAGGACTACTACGACCTGACCCTGCCCTGGGACGTCCACCTGACCAACTCGGGCACGTACCTGCACTACTCGAGCGGCGACCCGTACCCGGGTCACAGCGTGGGCTCGCACGGCTGCGTGCACCTGTCGCTCAAGGACGCGAAGTGGTTCTACAACATCGTGAAGCAGGGCGACCCGATCACCATCACCGGCTCCCCCCGGGGCAAGGCGGCCCCCGACAACGGCTACGCCGACTACAACCTGTCGTGGTCGCAGTGGCTGTCAGGGAGTGCGAGCGGCGCGCACACGGCCGGCTCGTGACGGCACCGGGCCGCGCGCGGCGCCTTCACCCCTGGGCGCGCCGATGATCACGGTCGACCTGCATCCGATCTTCCGTAACAACCGGGACATCGAACTGGCCCTGCGTCAGGCTCTGTTCAGGGCGGCCGCCACGGGCGAGCCCGTGCTGGAACTGATCCCGGGCAAGGGGTCGGGCAAGCTCAAGGCGCGCGTGATCGCGTTCCTCGGCCAGCCGCACGTCAAGCGGCTCTACGACCGCTTCGAGGTCGACCCGGAGAACGGCGGGCGCATCCTGGTCCACCTCAGGGCCTCCGCCTGAGCCTGGCGCACGCCGCGACCGCCGTCAGGGCCTGATGCCGCTGACCATGTCGGCGGTCGCCGAGACGCCGTTGCTGATGGTCGGCGCCATGCTCGTACTGGCCAGCATGAATCCCAGCAGGACGCAGATCACCGCGTGCCAGACCTTGAGGCCGCCGCTGCGGATGAAGGCCACCGTCATGACCGCGAGCAGCAGCAACAGGGAGACCGTGATCGCCATCGTGCACCTCTCCTCCGCCGCACCCTGTCGCGGCATGTGGGCGCCAGTGTGGCGGAGGGCGAGCGCCGTCCGGGCGAATGACGCGTCGGCCGTTCGGGTGACAGTGTCCCGGGCGCCGTTACGGCCGGTCAGCGGGGTGCGGGGGCGGGCAGGTCGACGAGGGCGGCGACCGTGTCCTTGTGACGGCCCGCGGTACCGAACGCGGCCTCGTCCGCCTTGGCGCGCTTGAGGGCGAGGTGCGCGGGGTGTTCCCAGGTCATCCCGATGCCGCCGTGCAGCTGCACGCACTCCTCGGCGGCGTGGACGGCGACCCGGCCGCAGTAGGCACCGGCCACCGCGACGGCGAGCGGCGCGTCCTGGCGTCCGGTGGCGAGCGCGTCCGCGGCGCCCCGCGCGGCGGCGCGCGCCGAGACGACCTCCACCCACAGCTGGGCCATGCGGTGCTTGAGCGCCTGGAACGAGCCGACGGGCCGGTTGAACTGGTGGCGCTCCTTCGTGTACCTGACGGTCTCCTCCAGGCACCACTCGGCGATGCCGAGCTGTTCGGACGCGAGGAGCCCCGCCCCGCTGAGCAGGCCGCGGCGCACCGCCGTGCGTGCCGTGGCCGCGTCGGCGAGCCTGAGCCCCGCCGCGGGGCCCGCGGTGACGGCGGCGAGCGGGCGCGTGAGGTCGAGTGGCGTGAGCGGCGCGACGGTGACGGCCGGGTCGCCGGTCTCGACCGCGTACAGGCCGTCGTCGCGCACGAGCAGCAGGACGTCGGCGCGCGCCGCGTCGGCGACGCTCGTGACGGTGTCCGTGGTGCCTGGCAGCGGGTCGCCGGGCGCGGTCGTGAGCGGCAGCGCGAGCACGGCCACGCGGGTGCCGGTGGCGAGCGCCGTGACGAGACCGGCGACGTCGGGCTCGCCGGTGTCGCAGCCGAGCAGGGTCTGCGTGGCGACGACGGAGCTCGTGAGGTACGGCGCGGGCGTGACGGCGCGTCCCAGCTCCTCCAGCACGACGGCGGCCTCGCGGGCGCTCGCGCCCTGCCCGCCGAGCTCCTCAGGCACGAGCAGGCCGGCGGCGCCGATGGAGCCGGCGAGCCGGTCCCAGAGGCCCGCGTCGTACGGGTCGCCCGACTCGGCGCGGGCGAGCGCGGCGGCCGGATCGGCGCGGTCGGCGAGCAGCGCGCGCACCGCGGCGCGCAGGTCCTCCTCGGCGGCGCCGTACAGCAGGTCGGGCGCGGTCTCCGCCGCGGTGCGCTCGGTCTCCGCGGCGCTCGCTGTCTGTTCCGTGGTCATCGCGCCAGGTCCTTCCATGCGACGTCCTTGTCGTCCCGCGGCTCGGGCGGCAGGCCGAGGACGCGTTCCGCGATGATGTTGAGCAGCACCTCGCTGGTGCCTCCCTCGATGGAGTTGCCCTTGGAGCGCAGGTAGCGGTAGCCGGCGTCGCGCCCGGTGAAGTCGACGTGGTCCGGCCGGCGCATGGTCCAGTCCGAGTACAGCAGCCCCTCGTCGCCGAGGAGTTCGACCTCCAGGCCGCTGACGGCCTGGTTGAGGCGGGCGAAGGTCAGCTTCATGCCGCTGCCCTCGGGCCCCGGGTGGCCCGCGACGAGCTGCTGCCCGAGGCGTTCGCCGGTGAGCCGGGCGACCTCCGACTCGACCCACAGGTCGAGCAGGCGCCGGTGCAGGTCGTGGGTGCGCAGTTCGGGGCGCTCGCGCCAGGTCGCGGCGGCGGGGCCGATCATGCCGCCCTCGCGTGGCAGGCGCGCGCCGCCGATCGAGACCCGCTCGTTCATCAGGGTGGTCCTGGCGACGCCCCAGCCCTCGCCGACGTCGCCGAGCCGGTGGGCGTCGGGGATGCGCACGTCCGTGAGGAAGACCTCGTTGAACTCGGCCTCGCCGGTGATCTGGCGCAGCGGCCTGACGTCCACGCCGGGGTCGGTCATGTCGCAGACGAAGTACGTGATGCCGCGGTGCTTGGGCAGGCCGGGGTCCGTGCGGGCGATGAGGATGGCCCAGCGGGCGAGGTGCGCGCTGGACGTCCAGACCTTCTGGCCGCTGACGATCCAGTCGCCGGTGCCCTCGTCGCGTACGGCGCGGGTGGCGAGCGCCGCGAGGTCGGATCCGGCGCCCGGCTCGCTGAAGAGCTGGCACCACACCTCGCGCCCCGTCCACAGGGGCTTCAGGAAGCGTTCCTGCTGCTCGCGGGTGCCGTAGCGCAGCAGGGTCGGCGCGGCCATCCCGAGGCCGATGCCGATGCGGCGCGGGTCGTTGCCGGGCGCGGCGGCGGCGTCGAGTTCGGCGTCCACGACGGGCTGCAGGGCGCGGGGAGCGTCGAGGCCGCCGAGTCCGGCCGGGAAGTGCACCCACGCGAGGCCGGCGTCGAAGCGCGCGTCCAGGAAGTCCGCGGGTGCGGTGGTGGCGGGCGGATGCTCGGCGAGCAGCCGGCGCGTACGCTCGCGCAGCTGCACGGCGTCCGGCGGGGTGGCGCCCGGCGGGGTGGCTTCGGGCGCGCCGGTGGTGGGTGCCATCACTTGGCTCCTTCCGGTACGACCACGACGCGTCCCGTGGTGGTGCCGTCGGCGACGCGCTGGACCGCGTCGGCCGCGGCGTCGAGGCCGACACGTTCGCTGACCAGGGGCGCGATCCTGCCCTGGTCGGCGAGTTCGGTGAGGCGCTCGTGGCAGCGCAGGACGGCTGCGGGGTCCTTCGCGGCGTACAGGCCCCAGTGCAGGCCGAGGATCGAGTAGTTCTTGACGAGGGCGTGGCTGAGCGCGGGCGCGGGGACGGTGCCGCTGGTGAAGCCGATGACGACGATGCGGCCCTCGAAGGCGACGCACCTGGCCGACTTGGTGAAGGCGTCGCCGCCGACCGGGTCGAAGACGACGTCGGCCCCGCGGCCGCCGGTGGTGTCCTTGACGGCGGCGATGATGTCGTCGGTGTGCCGGTCGAGGACGAGGTCGCAGCCGAGCCCCTCGGCGACGGCGGCCTTCTCGCGGCCTCCGACGACGCCGATGACCCGGGCCCCGGCAGCCTTGCCCAGCTGGACGGCGGCACTGCCCACTCCCCCGGCGGCGGCGTGCACGAGCAGCGTCTCGCCCTCCTGGAGGTGCGCGCGCCGGTGCAGAGCGAACCAGCCGGTCTGGTAGCCGATGTGCAGCGCGGCGGCCTGGGCGTCGTCCAGGGAGGCGGGCGCGGGCAGCAGGGCCGCCTCGTCGGCGAGCGCGTACTCGGCGAAGCCGCCGTGCGGGAGGGCGACGGTGGTGATGACGCGGCGCCCGTCCTCGGTCCTGCCGCAGATCTCCACGCCCGGTGTGAAGGGCAGCGGCGGTGTGATCTGGTACTGCCCGCGGCACAGCAGCGCGTCGGGGAAGTTCACGTTGGCGGCGCTGACCGCCAGGGTGACCTGGCCCTTCGCCGGCTCGGGCGGCTCGGTGGACTCGAGCCGCATCACCTCGGCCGGCTCGCCGTTGCGGTGCACTCGCCATGCCTGCATTCAGGGCCTCCACACACGATGGGCAGTAGGGCGTCCCGTCGCATACTAAGCGGTCGCTTGCGCGTGTGGGAACAGGGAGGCGGGAGTGCCCGGGGCGCCGGGCCGGGTGCGCAGGGGGCGGCCCGGCCGGATGCCCCGGCCGGGCCGCCTCCTTCACGCCCTGCGCCACTGGTCCGGCCGGCGGGCCGGGAGTGGAGGTCACGCCTTCTCGCGGCGCTCCGCGTCGGCGAGGAGCGGCACGGGCCGCATGTGGCGCAGATAGGACTCCGCCTTGAGGATCGCCTCGCGTGCCGTGCGCTGCCCCATCAGCACACAGAGCGTGTAGGCCACGTCCTCGAAGCGCCTTCGGGTCGCGTCGTCCTGCGGGTCGGCGAGCACCAGCCGTTCCCATGCCCGGTAACGGCCCAGCAGGTCGGCGACCAGGTGTCGGTCCGGCAGCAGCATCTCTACCACTTCCAGTTCCAGCATGGTCTGTGGTCCCGCTCGCCGTTTCGAGCCGTGCGTCTTCGGACGTGGCGACGCGGGTGGGGTACGGGCCGTGCGCCGCGCGCAGCGACGCTCCGTCCCCCACCCCAGTGTCACCCGGTCGCCGCGTCCGCGCATGTCGAGACGCGTGGTGGGGCCGGTGCGGCCCGGCTCACCGCGGCAGGAGTTCGAAGGTGACCGCGGGCCGGCCGCCGAAGCGGTCCGCCGCCGCCTGCGCCACCCCGGTGAGGAAGGAGCGGCAGTAGTCCTCGGGCTCCTGGTCGGTGAGGACCTCGATGTACGTGCGGTGTTCGAGCAGCGAGGCGACCGCGCGTTCGAGCCCCGGGCCCGCGTCGACGGCGTGGGTGGGCGTGTCGGAGCCCGCTACGGCCACCCATCGCACCCCGTCCCACGGCGCGAGGCCGCGCTCGGCCAGCTCGGGGAAGATCCACCGGTTGCCCGCGTCGCCCGCGGCGTCGAGCGCCGCGCGGCCGACGGCACGGTGGTCCGGTGTGTTCCAGGCGGCGCCGCCCCAGGTGTCGCGGTGGTTCAGTGTGACGACGAGCTCGGGGCGGTGCGCGCGGATCGCGGCGGCGATGTCCCTGCGCAGGCCGGTGCCGTACTCGATGACGCCGTCGCGGTGGCCGAGGAACTCGACGGCGCTCACGCCCACCACGGCGGCGCTGGCCCGCTGCTCGCGTTCGCGCAGGGGTGCGCAGGCGTCGGGGGCGATCGTGTCGATGCCTGCCTCGCCGCGCGTCGCCAGGACGTAGGTCACCTCCCTGCCCTCGTCCGTCCACTGGGCGACGGCCGCGGCGCAGCCGTACTCCAGGTCGTCGGGGTGCGCGACGACGGCGAGCGCGCGCTCCCAGTCGGTCGGCATCGGGGACAGCTGCTCGGTCGGCTCCGTCATGGGGTGACTATAGGCATGCACGCGCGCACCCGCCGTGGCGAAGGGTCCCCCGGCCGGCCACGGACCGTTCGCGGCGCCGCCCGGCCGCTTCTACGGTGAGGAGGTGATCCGCTTCGAGGACGTCGGCAAGGTGTACCCGGACGGTACGACCGCCGTCGACGGGCTGTCGTTCGACGTACGGGAGGGCGAACTCGTCACGCTGGTGGGTCCGTCGGGGTGCGGGAAGACGACCACGATGATGATGGTCAACCGGCTGGTCGAGCCGACGTCGGGGCGGGTCCTCGTCGGCGGCGAGGACATCGCCGGCGCCGACCCGGTGCGGCTGCGGCGCGGTATCGGCTACGTCATCCAGCAGGGCGGTCTTTTCCCGCACCGCACCGTCCTCGACAACGCGGCGACGGTACCGGTGCTCGCGGGGTGGAAGAGGGCGAAGGCGCGGGCCAGGGCCGCGGAGCTGCTGGACCTGGTGGGGCTCGACCCCGGCACGTACGGCCACCGCTACCCGGCGCAGCTCTCCGGTGGCCAGCGCCAGCGCGTCGGGGTGGCGCGCGCCCTCGCGGCCGACCCTCCGGTCCTGCTGATGGACGAGCCGTTCGGCGCGGTCGACCCGGTGGTGCGGGAGCGGCTGCAGAGCGAGTTCCTCGCCCTGCAGGCGACCGTGCGCAAGACGGTGCTGTTCGTGACGCACGACCTCGAGGAGGCGGTCAGGATGGGCGACCGGATCGCCGTGTACGGAGAGGGCCGCGTCGAGCAGTACGACACACCGGCGGCGGTGCTCGGCGCTCCCGCCTCGGAGTACGTGGCGCGGTTCGTCGGCGCCGACCGTGGGCTGAAGCGGCTGTCGGTGACGGCCGTCATGGCCGGCGACCTGGAGCAGCCGCAGGTGGCGCGGGCCGACGAGCCGGCACGCCACGTGGCGGCGCGCCTCGAAGCGGCGGGCGCGCGCTGGGCGGTGGTGCTCGGCAGCGGCGGCGAGCCGCACGGCTGGGCCTCGGCGCGTGAGCTGTCCCGGGCGCGTGACGCGGACCGCGTCGGCGAGTGGGCGCGGCGGATGGAGGCGTGGGTGCCGCTCGGCTCTCCGCTGAAGCGGGCGTTCGGCGAGATGCTCCAGCATGACGCGGGGTGGGTGGCCGTGCTGGACGGCGAGCGGTTCGCGGGCGTCCTGACCCCGGCCGGCCTGCACGAGGCCCTGCGCAGGTCGGTCGACGCCGACGCGCGGGGCGTCACGCGCGGCGACGTCGACTTCTCGTCGGTGTCGGACGCCTAGTCAGTCACGTCCTGTCGTGGCGGTCGTCGTCCCCGTCCCGTGGGGGTGGTCCCATGGCCGACAGGTCGGGTTTGCGTCCCGCGAGGAGCAGGCCGAGCAGCAGCACGACGCCGACGCCCAGCCAGACGAACCCGAGGCGCTGGGCCGCGACCTGGGCGTTGACGACGACGTAGGCGAGGATGGCGAAGCCGATGACCGGCGCGATGAGATGGCTGAAGTACCGGCGGCTGCGGCCGCGTACGACGTAGTGCCACACGACCGCGACGTGCAGCACCAGGAAGCCGGTCAGCGCGCCGAAGTTGACGAGCGTGGAGAGCAGGGTGATCCCGTCGTCCCGCGAGGCCATCCACAGGCCGAGCAGCAGGGACACGGCGGCCACCAGCAGCGTCGCGTTGACCGGCACCCTGCGGGTGGGGTGGATCTTCGCGAGGAACGCGGGCAGCCGGCGGTCGCGTGCCATCGCGTACAGCAGCCGTGACGTGGCCGCCTGTGCGACCAGCGAGTTGGCGAACCCCCAGGCGATGGCGGTGGCGAGCGCCGTGAGGTCGGCGAGCCAGCCGCCCGCGGCGACGCGCGCCGCGTCGTAGAAGGCCGTGCCGCCCGGGTCGCCTTGACTGACGAGGCGCCCCGGATCGGGGACGAGCAGCGAGGCCACGAACGTCTGGACGATGAACAGCGTGCCCGCCAGCAGCAGTGCCCCGACCATGGCACGCCCGATCGCGCGCGAGGACTCCCTGCTCTCCTCGGCCATCATCGAGATGCCGTCGAAGCCGAGGAAGCTTAAGCAGGCGACCGACACCGCGCCGAAGACGAGCGACCACGAGAAGGTGTGCGCGTCGTAGACCGGTGACCAGCTGAACCCGTGGCCCTTGCCCTGCGCGAGCGCGACGACGGCGACCACGAGGAAGACCGCGAGCACGACCGCCTCGAAGACCAGCATGATCTTGTTGAGGCGCGCCGTCATCTCGATGCCCCGGTAGTTCGCCACGGTGTTGAGGACGACGAAGAAGACCACCCAGGCCCACACGGGCACCGCCGGGACCAGCGAGTTCATCGCGACCCCGGAGGTCAGGTAGAGCAGGCTGGGGATCAGTACGTAGTCCAGCAGCAGCATCCAGCCCGACAGGAAGCCGACGGGCGCCGCGATCCCCCGGCCCGCGTACGAGTAGACGGAGCCGGCCATGGGGAAGGCGCGCGACATCTGCGCGTACGAGAGCGCCGTGAACATCATGGCGACCATGCCGACCGCGTACGCGAGGGCGACCATGCCGCCGCTCGCCTCGAAGACGCTGCCGAAGATGCCCATGGGCGCGATGGGCACCATGAAGACGAGACCGTAGACCAGCAGGTCGCGGAAGGAGAGCGAGCGGCGCAACTGCTGCTGGTAGCCGTACTTTTCGATGTCCTCGGGGCCCGCGCCCGTGTCCTCGGGGCCCGCGCCCGTGTCCTCGGCGCCCGTGCCCATGCCCTCGGGGCCCGTGCCGCCGCCGGGAGCCGCCTCTTCTCGTCCCGCACGCGCGGGGTCCGCCGGAATGCCCGTCATCGCGCTCCTCCCTCTCCGGCCCGCCGCGTACGGCGGGCGGCAGGGGCTTCGGCCCCCGGCCGGAGGCAGAGCCTAGGGCGGCGCCTGCCGGGTGAACAGGGCGCGTACGCCACGGCCGCGGACCGTGTCCCCACCGCGGCGAGCGGCCGGGCCGCCCCGGTGTGCTTCCGGGTCAGCCGGCCGGGAGCAGGCCCTTAGCGCGCAGGTAGGCGCGTGCCACGTCCTCGGGAAGCCTGCGCCAGCTGTCGACCTGCTCGTTCATCGACGCCAGGTCACGGGTGGTCAGGACGCGCCCGAGGGGGTCGAGCGCGGCGGCGATGCGGTGGCTGCCTGCCCGGGCCCTGCCCACGACCGGCACGACGTGGTCGGCGTTCTGCAGGTGCTTGTCGTCGTCGAGGAGGACGAGCCCGAAGTCGTCGAGGGTCGCGTCGGTGGTCGTGGTGACCAGCATCTGGTCCTTGCCGCGCTGGACGGCACGCTTCGACGGGGTGGTGCCGATCCCCTTGGGGTCGATCCCGGTGACGCTGATGCCGTACGTCCCCCGCAGGCCAGGCGCGCAGTAGGGCCGTGACACGCATTCGTCGCCTGCCGCGAGCCTGACGCGCAGCCCCGCCCTGCCGACGTCGCTGAGGTTCTTCAGCCCGTGCTTCCTCGCGTACGCTCTGGTGACCGCGTACGCGTTCTGGTCCACGGCCCTGCCGGGGGTGAGGACAGCGAGGCCGCGGCCGGCGGCGAGGCGGCGCAGGGCCTTCATGGTGGTGGCGAGGTCGGGCGAGCCGACGGGCGCGGCGCCGGAGCCGTGGACCTTGGCGTTCAGCCAGTCGGCGAAGGTCGCGGCGTACTCGGGCACGACGTCGATCTGGCCGCTCTCCAGCGCCGGTTCGTAGATCTCCCTGTTGGTGACGGACAGGACGCGTGTGCGGTAGCCGGCGTGGTCGAGCAGCAGGGCGTACATCTGGGCGAGCAGGTCGCTCTCGGTGAAGCCGGCGGATCCGATCGTCAGGTGGGTGGAGTCTCCGGGCGGTGCCGTCACCGTGCCCTGGTTCTCCAGCGACGGCCCGGTGCCGCACCCGGCGAGCAGCAGCGCGAGGGCGGTGAGCGGCGCGGCGGCGACGAGCGCGAAGGTGTGCGTGGGTCTCACCGCGCCGCGTCCCCCGCCCGGTGCGGTGACAGCCGCTGGACGAGCGCGAAGGCGCCCTCCACCAGCAGGGCGAGTACGGCGACGAGGACGGCGCCCGCCACGACCTCGGGGGTGGAGGCCAGGCTGAACCCGGCGGTGATGATCCGGCCGAGCCCGCCGCCGCCCACCAGCGCGGCGAGCGTGGCCGTCGCCACGAGTTGCACGGCGGCGATCCGCACACCCGTGAGGACCATGGGCAGGGCGAGCGGCAGTTCCACACCGCGCAGTTGCTGGGCGCCGGTCATCCCCATGCCGCGCGCCGCCCGCACGACGTCGTGGTCGACGCCGCGCATGCCGACGTAGGCGTTGGTGAGCAGGGGCGGGATCGCGAACAGGACGAGCGCGATGATCGTCGGCCACTGCCCGTAGGTGCCGATCGGGGTGAGGAGCAGCAGCACCAGGACGGCGAAGGTGGGCACCGCCCTGCCGACGTTGGAGAGGTTGACGGCGAGAGCGCCTCCCTTGCCCAGGTGTCCGAGCACCAGCGCGACCGGCAGGGCGACGGCGCAGCTGAGGGCGAGGCACACCACGGTGAGGAACAGGTGTTGCGCGAGCCGGTGCGCGATGCCGTCGGGGCCCTCCCAGTGTGCCGTGCTCGTCAGCCACGACCAGGATCCGGTGAGGACGTTCACGGGCGCTGCCTCCTCGCCCACGGGGTGATCAGCCACTGCACGCCGAGCAGCAGCAGATCGGCGAGTACGGCGATGACCACGCACAGGACGGACGCGGTGAGCACCTGCGCCTTGAAGAACGTGTTCATGCCCGCGTAGATGAGGTTGCCGAGCCCGCCGTGGCCGACGATCGCGCCGATCGTGACGAGCGAGACGGCGGACACCGTCGCGATGCGCAGCCCGGCCATGGCGGCGGGCAGCGCGAGGGGCAGTTCCACGGCGAACAGCAGGCGGAGCGGGCCGTAGCCCATGCCGCGCGCGGCCTGGCGTGTCTCCTCGGGCACGGCGCGCAGCCCGGCGAGGATGTTGCGCACGAGCAGGGTCAGGGAGTAGAGCACGAGCCCCGCCACCACGAGGGACGCCGAGAGGCCGTAGACCGGCAGCAGCAGCGAGAACATGGCGAGGGACGGGATGGTGTAGAGGACCGTCGTGACGCCGAGCACCGGCCCCGCGGCCCACCGCCGGTGACGCGCGGCGAGCGCCAGCGGCACGGCGATGACGACGGCGATGCCGATCGAGACGGCGGTGAGCTGGAGGTGCTGGACCACCGCGTCCGCCAGGATGTGGCGGCGGGTGGACAGGTACGTGCCGCAGATCCACTCGTTGCGCGCGAGGCAGTCGTGCGGAGCGGCCGTCATCCGTCCATTCCAGCGGCGGGCCGTCCGGTGCGCGCGCCGCGGTGGGCCGTCCGGGTGGCGCGCGCACCGGCCCGTGGGCCGTCACCGCCGGCCGCGGCTTGCCCGCGGCGCCCTGTCAGTCCGTGTGGTCGCTGTCGTCCTCGTAGTCCTGGAAGTCGAAGCCGGGCGCGACCACGCAGGACACGAGCACGGGCTCGTCGCCCGCGGGCTCCGCGGCCTGCCACTCCCCCGCCGGGATGAGGACCTGGGGGCGCTCGCCGGCCTCGACGTCCATGCCGAGCAGCGCGGTGGTGCGCTCGGCGGCGGCCTCACCCGTTCCGCCGAGGCGGAGCAGGAGCGGGCCGCCGCTGTGCCAGAGCCACAGTTCGTCGGAGCGCACGCGGTGCCAGCGCGAGCGCTCGCCCGGGTGGAGCAGGTAGTGGATGCCGGTCGCGTACGCGCGCGTCCCCTGGTAGCCGTCGGGGCGCGCCGTGGCCGCGGTGCGCCAGGTCTCCTTGAACCAGCCGCCCTCCACGTGCGGTTCGAGGCCGAGTTGGTGGACGAGTGGCGAGATGTCATCGGTCACGCCCGGCATCATCGCACGGCCCCGGGGCGCGATGCGCCGCCGTGCGACGGTGCCCGGGCGGGGTCAGCCCGTCCAGCGCGGGAACGCCTCGTTGTCGATGCCGAACTGGTCGAGCACCTTTCCGTAGGTCTGCCGCAGCAGGTCGTCGACGGACCGCGGCCGGTGGTAGAAGGACAGGACGGGCGGGAGGATGGTGCCCAGTTCCCGGGTGAGTTCGAGGAAGACCACCGCGAGTTGCGGGGCGCTGGACCCCGACACCCCGATGACCAGCCGCCTTTGAGGGCCTTCCACCCTGATCAACTCGACAGCGGAGTGCGCAGCCTGAACCCCGTGCTGCGAGAGGCGCGGTGCTTCGGCGGCACCGACCCGCAGATCTTCCGCACGATCGCCCTGCCGGGAACCGTGCCGTTCATCACCGCAACCTCGGGCTCGCGGCAAGCCAAGCGCTGCCATCTTCGCTCTCAGCGTTGTGACCTTGAACACCCTCCCCCAGCGGGTTGAGCAGCGCTTCGACTCCTGGCGCAAAACATTCGCTGACCCGGCGCTTCACAGCGAAAAGGGCACCACGATTCACAGAACGCAGCAGAGAGGAACACTCGGCCTCCTGACTGCCGCAGCCGCCGTGGCACGCACGGCCACGGTGTGCGCGCCAGGGGTGCGTGCGCACAGCGGTGGCTCCGTGTCCGGGAAGGGCGGCGCGGCGACGATGAGCCACAGCCAGGTAGTCGCCGACGAACTGCCGTTGCGGACCGCCTCTGGCTCCGGTCTGTTCAAGCAGGGGCTCGACGTCACCCTGACGAGCCTCAGCGGCTCCGACTGCTTCCCGTGCTGATCTCCGGGCGGACACAGATGGCGGAGACGGTCTCGTCCGCCGCCTCGGGCGCCAAGGTCAGCTACTTCGCCACACTGACACCGGTGGTTCCCGTACAAGTTCTTCTCCAAGGTCAACTACCCGGCCCCGAGGGGCTGGGTTTGCAGGCAGAGTGTGACGTGAGGTCTCACTGTGTTCTCCTGCGTCCGGTACCGCTATGCGGTACGGGGGCGGTTGACTGCGCCCCGCTGCCACACAGCATCGGCCCGGTGGGCGATGTTGCGGGAGCCGTTGTGGTCCGCATGCAGAACCGTCCCGCAGGACCTGCACACGAACCGTGCCTGAGTCACCCGGTTGGAGCGGTGGGTGTGCCGGCACTCCGAGCACTGACGGGAGGTGTTCCTCGGATCCACACGAACCACTGGAACACCGGCACGCCGGGCCTTGTACTCGATGAACGTACCGAGTTGGGCGAATGCCCAGGAGTGCAGTCGTGCCCGCTGGTCCTTCTTGGCCGTGACCCTCTGCCGGATACCGGTCAAATCTTCCAGACCGATACCCCGCGAGGTGCGTTCAGCGTGGGCGACGAGCTTCTTGGCGATGATGTGATTGCGCTGCGTGGCGTACCGGGCTTCCTTGCGCCGATTGCGCTTGAGCGCACGGGCAGCCGACTTCGTGCGCTTCTTCTGCAACTTGGTCCGCAGGTCACGCTTGCGCTGCCGGTAGCGGTTGACCTGCCGGCCCGACATGATCCGGCCGTCAGAGGTGGTGGCGATGTTGACGATGCCGAGGTCCACGCCCAAGAAGCCGCTGGGCTCATACCTCTCGCCTTCGGGGATGTCGATGGTGGCGTACAGGAAGAACATGCCGTCCCGCATCACCAGATCCGACTCCCCCTTGCGAGAGGCCAGCAGCTTCATCGCCTCGTCGGAGCAGACGAACGGGATGCCCTTCAACCGTCCGGCCAGCGTCCAGATGGACACCGACCTCTGGTCGAGGTTCCAGGTCAGCATCCGGTCGTCGAACGGCTGCGCCGACGACTCACGGAAACGGATCGACTTCGACACGACCCTGGCCCGGCGCCCGGACCCTTCCGGCCCGTAGTTCCCGGCCTTGAGGTTCGCCTTGAGCGTGGCGTAGGCGTCGCACACCTTCGTGATGGTACGCACGGCAGCCTGCGCCCCGAGATCGAAGTCGGCCTTCAGCCGGTGGTACACGGCATCCTGCAACCCGTTGCGCCGCTTGAGGTTCTTGGCGAACGCCACCTCGGACGCGTGGTTCGCGGCCCGGTTGCAGGCACGCAGGGTCGCCGCCAGTGCGTCCGCGTCATGAGCGGACGCAGGCGACAACTTCACCTGCGCAACAATCTTCACGCAGACACCTTAACGCAAATCCTGACGGGCCATCAAATCGTGGTGCAGATCGGGGCAGGTCGCCCCCGAAAGCTGCGCGACTCCGGCCCGAGGACGCTTTTCCTCCTAGCCCTGAAGGGCAGGCCTTTAAGCGAGAAGCCAGGTGAGGAGCGCCGACGAGCCCCAGGCAAGCGCATCGGCGTCACGACCAGCAGCGGCTCCATCTACGTGGCGACCCTGGCGGCGCTGAAGCAGCTGGGCCTCAGTCCCAAGGACGTGCACCTGGTCTCGCTGGGCTCCGTGACGAACGTCAACAACGCCCTGGTCGCGGGCAGTGTGGACGCGGCGCTCTCGCACCCGCCGGCGTCGACGCGCATCGAGGCCGCCGGCTACCACAGCATCCTCGACCTGGCCAAGCAGAAGATACCCACCTCCAACGTGGGTCTCGCGACGACCACCGCCTACGCGACGGGCCACAAGAAGGAGATCAAGAAGTTCATGACGGCGCTCCAGCAGGCCATCGACCGCGAGAAGTCGGATGAGAAGTACGCCGAGAGCGAGCTGGCGAAGCATCTGAAGACCAGCGATCCGAAGGCGCTCAAGCAGACGTGGGAGTACTTCGCCAAGGAGGTCCTGCCGAGCCGGCCGACACCGACCGTCGCCCAACTCCAAACGTCGAAGGACGCGTTGGCGAAGACACCCGGAGTCTCCGGCCTCGACCTGTCGAAGATCGTGGACGACACGTACTTCCCGCCCGGGCACTGACCCCGGTCAGGGCGCCGCGGCGCCGCGGCGCCCTGACGGGCCGCGGCACGCGTGCGTCGACGCACCGCACCCTCCCGCATGTCAAGAGCCTTGCATCCATGTGGGACGGACCTCACATTCCATTGACGGACAGTGAAACTCCCGCGCAACATTGGGGAAACCACCTCACTCGCGGACGGGCACGAGCGCCGAAACTGTAAACGTTTCCAGTTCGCGGGGGATGACGTGCCGATTCGCGAAGGGGCGATCAATGACGAGTTCGGGCGGGCCGCCGACCGTGGAGACCATCGCCGAGGCTGCGGGGGTCTCCATCGCCTCCGTCTCCCGCGTTCTCAATGGTCACGGGGGTCGCCCCGACACCGTGCGGCGCGTGGAGCGGGCCGCGGCCGAGCTCGGCTACGTGCCGAACAGGGTCGCCAGGTCGCTGAAGGGCGGCAGGACCCGCCAACTCACCTTCGCCATGCCCGACATCGGCAACCCGGCCTATGTCTCGATGGTGCGGCAGATACAGACGGTGACGAAGCCGCTGGGCTACCGGCTGCTGCTGCACTCCACCGACGCCGTCGCCGAGGACGAGCTGGACGTCGTGCGCAGCCTCGCCGACCGTACGAGCGACGGGCTCATCATCTGCCCCATCCGGGTGACGGACGCGCATCTGGCCGCGCTCGCCTCGGCCTCAGGACCCGTGGTCGTGATCGGCTCGCTGCCGGAGGGCGCGGGCGTGGACAGCGTGCGGGCCGACTCGGTCTCGGGCGCGATGCTGGCGGTGCGCCACCTGGTGGAGCTGGGGCGGCGCAGGATCGGGTTCGTCAACGGCCCCGCCGACACGGTGCCGGGTTCCCACCGCGCGGCCGGCTACCGCTCGGCGCTCGTGGAGGCGGGCCTCGCCCCCGAGCCGGCGCTGACCGTGGCCACCGACTTCTCCGTCGAGGCGGGCGCGGCCGCGGCGGGACGGCTGCTCGACGCCGGGCTCGGCATCGACAGCGTGTTCTGCGCCAACGACCAGCTCGCGCTGGGCGCGGCGCACGCGGCGCACGACCGGGGGCTGCGCATACCCGAGGACCTGGCGGTCGTCGGTATGGACGACAGCGAGCTGGCCCGCGCCAGCCATCCCGCGCTGACCAGCGTCGACCTGGGATCGGGTGAACGCGGCAGGCTCGCGGCCGAGATGCTGGTCGCGCGCCTCGAACCCGCCGCGGCGGTGGCCGGTGGCGCCACGTCGGGTCGCCCCGTCGCCGGTGGTGCCGCCTCCGGCGGTGCCGTCACCGGTGGCGCCGTCGGGCGCGTGACCGTCGCGCCGCGGCTGGTCGTCCGCGCCTCCACGGCAGGGCCCGGGGCCGCCGCCGTGCGCCAGGCGCC
>NZ_JAGIQL010000379.1 GCF_017813245.1 Streptomyces montanisoli | reverse complement strand
GCCGGCCCGGCGGTCGGCGCGCCGTCAGCCGCCCCGCGGGCGGCGCGCCTGTCTGCCCGGACCACGCGAGCCGTCAGCTGCCCCGCTTGATCCAGTCGCCGCCGCCCAGCGGGTAGTCGTAGCCGGGGCGGTCGACGTCGGCGCTGGTACGGAACGGGGCGTGGTGGTCGTCGATGCGCAGGGCACCCTGGCGGCTGCCGCTCGACCAGTCGAGGCTGAGTTCCCAGCGCACATCGTGCGCCTTCGTGTGGGCGGTGACGTAGAAGACCTGCGGGCGTGCCTCGCTGACCTTGTACGGGAAGTCGCCCTGGCCGCCCTGGACGGTGACCATCGGGCTCCCGGCGTCCAGGTCGACGTCGAACGACTTGGTCTCGACGTTGCCACCGCAGCCGACGCCCATCGCGTAGTCGTTCCAGGCGAGCGGCGCGTCCTTGCTGAGGACGCGCACGTGCAGCGCCTCGAGGACGACGGTGCCGGTGCCCGTCCCCTGGACGGTGATGGCGATCTCCTGCCCGCCCGAGGACACCGCCCCGTACGCGGCGGCCCACCGCGGCGCGTCCTGCTCGCTCGCGGGCGGCCCGACCTGCTCGGGCTCGCTGTTGACGAGGAAGTGCTGGCTGCACGGCTGGTCGTAGACGAAGGGGCGGACGGCGACCGTGGGCGCGGTGGCGGCGGTGCCGCCCGCCCCCGCGGACGCCCCGCCCCCGCTGTGACGGGGGCTGCCCGGCGCGCTGCCGGTGCCGCTCGGGCGCGACGGCGAGGCATCGACGGAGACGGAGGGGGACGGGGACGGGGACGGCGTGCGGCCGCGTCCGCGCGGGGACGCGGCGACGGACGGCTCGGCGGCTCCGGCGGCGCCCGTGCTCGTGGCCGCCCCGGCTGCCG
>NZ_JAGIQL010000378.1 GCF_017813245.1 Streptomyces montanisoli | reverse complement strand
CCCTGTCCCCCCCCATTCTTGAGGCGGAGAGCGCCATGCAGAATGCACCGCCCGCAGAAGTTCAGACCAGTGTTCTCGCGATCCCCGGCGAGGGCTGATCCCGCCAGGCCGGCTCGCGCGGGGGGGCCCCGCCCGGCCCGGGCGCCGCGCCCGGGCCGGTGCCCGCGACGGCCAGTGCGACGTCGGTCAGGGACGCGTGGGGGACCACGGACGCCGCGGCGAGCAGCGTGCCTGCCGCGGCGACGACATGCGTGCGATAGCGCACCGGAGTACCTTTCGTGAGGTTCAGCCCGCTTGAGCGAGGTGCTGGTCGAGCCGGTCGAGGAAGACGCGTTGCGACGCCACCAGGCGCTCGGCCGCCTCGCGCGCCTCCACCCAGGCCACCCGGTCGAGTTCGGGGAACTCCCGCAGGGTGCCCGAGCCGCGCGGCCACTCCATCGTGAAGGTGCCGAAGACGGCGTCCGCCGTGTCGAGGTCGCCCTCGACGGCCCAGACGGTCACCGTCTTGCCGCCGCGCGTGCGTGACTCGCCGAGCGGGACCGGGTGCCCGCCGGGCGCGGGGACCCCCAGCTCCTCGCGGAACTCGCGGCGCGCGGCGTCCTCCGGCCGCTCCTCCTCCGTGTACTCGCCCTTCGGTATCGACCATGCCGCGGCCTCGCGGCCCGCCCAGAACGGGCCACCCATATGGCCTATGAGCACCTCCGTGCCGGTGTCCGTGACCCGGTAGACCAGCAGTCCCGCGCTTCGCTTGCCCGACATGCCGTCAAGTCTGCTGCCCGCCGCGCCGCGCCGCCCGGGAAGATGCGCCGTACGGGCGCGCCGCCGTGGCCGCCGGGGCGCGTGGGGCGCGCGGGGCGCCTGGGGCGTGGACTGTGCGGGCATGGCGCAGGGC
>NZ_JAGIQL010000377.1 GCF_017813245.1 Streptomyces montanisoli | reverse complement strand
CGTCCCGCTTGAACTCGGCCGTGTACCGCTTACTCGTATTGCTCTTCTTGCTCACTATCTGTGACTGCTTCCTCCGGGACCATCCGTCCCAGTATCAGGCTGTCCAGCTCACAGGGGGAACTTCACGGTGAGTTGGAGGTCAACGGCGGGCAGGACGTCCGGGTACGTGATTTGGTCTCCGGACACGTGTGGTGTGGGGAGGGGGGCTGGCCATGACATGGCCAGTGATGCCTTGCCGCTCGTCATGGTGACCAACGGTGTGTGTCCACCGCCGGAGAAGGTCAAGGGCTCAGCGGCCGCCTTGGGGCTGAACGTGCCGTTCTTGTTCTTCTGCAGTGTGGCATCGACCGGGACCCAACTGCTGTTCTTGCGGACGCGCACGGGTAGGAGGCTCGAGGTGTAGGTCATGCGTCCTGACGGGCCGACCTGCGTTGTTGACGTCTCGGTGGTCAGCGCATCCACTGCGATGGTGTCACCGCTGTCGGCAGCTTGTTTCTTCGCGGCAGACAGGGCTGATTGCTGAGTCGAGGTCAGTCCCGAGTCGTCAGGGCTGCGAAACGTGCCCAAGGTCGCCGGCCGCGGTGGGGCCGGCGCAGTGGGCGCGGGTACCGGCGTGGCATTGCCGGTGTCGGCGACAGCGGGCTGGACAATCGACAATGTCGTCAGCGCGCTCAATGTCATGGTGCCCGCTGCGATCAGCGGAAGAAATCGGGGCCGTCTCTGCTCGCGTCTGGAGCGGTAACGGCGGAGGAAGTTCCTACGCATCGTGAAATCTGAAGTTCCCCCTGTGAGCTGGACAGCCTGATACTGGGACGGATGGTCCCGGAGGAAGCAGTCACAGATAGTGAGCAAGAAGAGCAATACGAGTAAGCGGTACACGGCCGAGTTCAAGCGGGACGCG
>NZ_JAGIQL010000376.1 GCF_017813245.1 Streptomyces montanisoli | reverse complement strand
ATCGCTGCCTGGTGTTCAGACCTCTGCTCTTCCGATCTGCGGGCGGCTGCCCGCTCCCCCGGCTCCCGCCTGGGCCCTCCTGGCCCGGAGCGCCCGCGCCTGGCGGCGGGACCGAGTCCCCGGGCGGCGGCTGCCGGGGAGGCCTCGGCCTCTTCAGGAAGGGGTCTTCCTCGGGCGGCTGACCGGACGACGGCTCATCGTTGCTCATGGGGGCAGTGCACCGCGCGTGACGGAGCACCGCCAACGGTCGGCGCCGTTCGGGCGAACGGAAGGCCCGGCCCGCTCAGACGCCGTCGAGTCAGCCCGCGCGGCGCGCGACGAACGTGTGCGCCACCTTGTCGTGCCAGCACTGCCGCCACGGCCGGTCGAACAGGCACCACACCACGTTCAGCACGCCGACGGCGACCGCACCGAGCACCCCGTACAGCAGCCAGCGCGCGAGCGCCCTGCCGAACCCCGGGGGCTCGAACGACTCCATGTCCAGAACCGTCAGGCCGCAGACCTTCTTGCCGAGCGTGCGTCCCCACCTGGCGGTCGGCAGCGCCTCGTACAGGACCCCGACGACCAGCAGCGCGGCCAGCACGACCGCGAGGTAGCCGCCCGTGGTCCCGTCGATCAGGTAGACCGTGACCGTGCGTCCGCTCTGCCGCGCCGCCTCGATCTTGTCGTCGATGTGCGTACGGGCGCGGAGCGCGAGCGGCGCGGCGGCGGCGCCGACGACCGCGCCGACGACGACGGTGTCGATGACCCGGGCCAGCAGCCGGCGGCCGAGCCCAGCGGGGCGGGCGCTCGCCTGGGCGCGGGCCGCGGCCTGGAACGGGTCCTCCGTCGGCGGCTTCCACGGCACGACGGGCGGCTCGCCGCCGGCGGGGGCGCCCGGCGATCCGGCAGCGGGCCCCGCCTG
>NZ_JAGIQL010000375.1 GCF_017813245.1 Streptomyces montanisoli | reverse complement strand
TGCGTTTTCGGGAGCGGCCCCGGACCCGGGTGCGGGCCCAGGCCCCGCTGCGGGGCCGGGCGCGGGCGCCGGTTCGTTGCCGGGGTCCGGCGCGGGCGCGGGTGCTCCGGGCTCTGGCTCGGGTCCCGCGCCGGTTGCGGGGGCGGCTTCCCCCGGGCCGCTGCCTGCCGACAGCCCCGGTGCGGCTCCAGGTTCGGTTCTGGGTACGGCCCCCGGCGCGGAGGAAGTCCCGGGCCCGGCTGCGGGCCGAGACCCCGTCGCTGGCCCAGGCCCACTTGCCGGGCCGGGCGCGGGCGCCGGTTCGTTGCCGGGGTCCGGCGCGGGTGCGGGTGCTCCCGGGCCGGTGGGTGCCGAGGGTCTCGGCGGGGACGTTGCCGCTGCGGCGGCTTCGGGCGCCGGTGTGGTGCCGAGCGCTGCTCCGGGGGCCGGCTCGGCCCCGACCCCGGCTGCGGGGGCGGCTTCGCCCGGTCAGCCGCCTGCCGACGGCCCCGATGCGGTTCCGGGTTCGGCTTCCTGGGCCGGTCCGGGCGCTGGTGCTGCCGGGCCGTTGCCTGCCGAGGGCCCTGTTGCGGGGCCGGGCGCAGGCGTGGGTTCGCTGCCGGGCGCCGGTGACGGCGCCGGTGCTCCTGGGGCGTTGCCTGCCGAGGGGCTCGGCGGGGACGTTGCCGCTGCGGCGGCTTCGGGCGGTGCGGTGCCGGGCGGGGCGACCCCGTGGGACGGGACCGATACCAACGGCGCCTCCGACAGCGAGTCCGTGCCGCTGCCCGCGACGGTGTTCTCGCCGCCCGTTCCGGGCGCCGAGGGCGATGGCGCGGCGCCGCCCGCCGTGGGACCCGACGTCCCCACCGCGTTGATGGACGGTGGCAGCCGGCTGCCGCCGACCGCGCCGCAGCCGCAGGCGTCCGCGCCGTTGCAGCCCGCGGCCGGGCAGGCCAGATCGGAAGAGCACTCGCCTGAGCTT
>NZ_JAGIQL010000374.1 GCF_017813245.1 Streptomyces montanisoli | reverse complement strand
GAGGCCGCGGCGCGGCGGCGGCGCAGGCCGCTGCTCGGCGAGTCCGGCCGGCTCATGATCGTCGCCGCCGACCACCCCGCACGCGGCGCGCTCCGCGTCGGCGCCGACCCGCTCGCCATGGCCGACCGCGCCGACCTGCTGGAGCGGCTGTGCCTTGCGCTGTCCAGGCCGGGCGTCGACGGCGTCCTCGGCACGGCCGACGTGCTGGAGGACCTCCTCCTGCTCGGCGCGCTCGAGAACAAGGTCGTCGTCGGCTCCATGAACCGCGGCGGCCTCGCGGGCGCCGCCTTCGAGACCGACGACCGCTTCACCGGCTACCGGGCCCAGGACCTGGCGGCCGCCTCGTTCGACGCGGGCAAGCTCCTGCTGCGCGTCGACTACGCCGATGCCGGCACCGGTTCGGCCGCCACCCTGCTGTCCGCGGCCCGCGCCGTGGACGCCATGGCCGCCCACCGGCTCCCCGTGTTCGTCGAGCCGTTCATCTGCCGCAGGGACGCCGACGGACGGCTGCGCAGCGACCTGAGCGCGGCGGCCGTCATCCGTTCCCTCACCATCGCGTCCGGGCTCGCCGGGACGTCCGCGTACACGTGGCTGAAGGTCCCGGTCACGCAGGACCCGGAGGAGATGGCCCGCGTCATGGCGGCCTCCACGCTCCCGGCCGTCCTCCTCGGCGGTGAGGTCGGCGACGACCAGGAGGGCACGTACGAGAAGTGGCGCGGCGCCCTGCGACTGCCCACGGTGCAGGGTCTGGTGGCCGGCAGGTCACTCCTGTACCCGGCGGACGGCGACGTGGTGAAGGCGGTCGACACGGCGGTCGGTCTGCTGTGACGCCCGTACGGGCGTACGCGCAGGCGGGGCGGGGCGCGGGAGACGGGTAGGAGACACGCATGGCAGCAGAGGAACAACGGTCGACGCGACACGGGGCCGCCGCCCGCGAGAACGACCTGGCGCACTCGCGCGCCGCGGGCGGCCCGGCGTCCCTGGACGCCGGGCCTGGGCGGGGGCCCGGCGGCGACCCGGCAG
>NZ_JAGIQL010000373.1 GCF_017813245.1 Streptomyces montanisoli | reverse complement strand
CCCCCCCCCCCCCTCCTTCTGAGGACAGAGAGGACACCGCCGTCCCGCCGGCGGCAGGCGTCCGGCCGTGCGCTCTCGCACCCCGCCGCGCCGGGCCCCGAGGCGCCGAGGGGCGCCCCCCGGCCCGCCCCCTTCCGACACCACGTGGCCGGACGCGGCCGAGCTGCTGCTCACGGCCCTCGCCCCGGGGCCCCGCCTGTGGGAGCGCGGTCCCGCCCACCCCCAGGCGCTGGTGGTCAGGCTGGGCACGGCGGACAGTCCTGACCGCCACGCGCCGGTGACGGTCGGCCTGCGGGAGGCAGGCTCGCTGGGCCTCGCGGGGCCACGCGCGCGCCTCGTCGGCCTCGCGCGCTCCGTGGTGGCGCAGCTCGCCGCCCTGCACCCGCCGTCGGAGCTGGAGATCGCGCTGATCACGACGGACCGCGCGCTCGGCGTCGAGCAGCGGCGGGCGGACTGGGGCTGGCTCGGCTGGCTGCCGCACGCCAGGCCGGGCCACGGGCAGGACTGCAGGCTGCTCCTCGCGTACGACAGGGACCAGGCGGCCGCCAGGGCCGCCGAGCTGAGCCGGCGGCTGGACGAGGGGCCGCTCGGCCCCGGCTGGGCGTCCGCCGAGCCGGGCGCGGTCGAGGCCGCCGCCCGGCGCCACACCGGTCCGAGGACGCTGCTCGTCGTGGACGGCGACCCGGGCTCGGCCGCGCTGCGCGAGACGACGGCGCGCCTCGCGCAGGCCGGTCCCGCGGCGGGCATCCATGTGCTGTGCCTGGCCGAGACGCCCGCCGCGTCCGCCGTCTCGTCCGTCACGGCCACGTACGACGCCGCCTGCGCGGCGTCGCTGCCGTTCCGCGAGTGCGGCGCCGCCGCGCTGCTCAGCGGGGACGTGGCGGGCGCGCTGCGGGTGCTGCGCACCGCGCCCGGGCAGCCCGCAGGCGAGGGCAGGGGCACGGTCTCCGTGGTGGACGCGGTGTCGGCGGCGTGGGCCGAGCGGTTCGGGCGGGCGCTCGCGCCGCTGCGTACGACGGTCGCC
>NZ_JAGIQL010000372.1 GCF_017813245.1 Streptomyces montanisoli | reverse complement strand
CCCCCCCCCCCCCCCCCCCCCCCCCCCCCCCCCCCCCCTACTCCCAAGCAGACGGCGCCATCCCGGACTGTCCGGCGACAGGCGTTGAGACGTGTGCTCCTCCGATCTGGACCGGGCCGGGTGGCGGCGTACATCGGCCTGCTGGTGCTCGGCGCCGCGGTCGGCACGGCGGGCTCGCTGGTCCAGGGCGGCCTGTTCCCCGGCGGCCTGCTGCTCGCGCTGGTGGCGACGGCGGCGGTCTTCCTGGGCGGACGGCACGCCACCGGCAGCCAGTTGGGGCTCGGCTCGGCAGTCGTGGGCTGGGTGGTGTCCGTTATTCTGCTGAGCATGGGCCGCCCCGAGGGTGACGGTGTGTTCGCCGCCGGTATCGGTCCGCTCGTGTACCTGCTCGGCGGGATGGTGATCGCTGTGATCTGCGCCACTGTCTCGCGCCCCGCCGGTCCCGCCGCCCGGCCGGGGCCCAAGGGCCGCTGAGCACGGGAGTCGGCCGGTGGACCCGCTTCGCGGTCACCACACCGGACGGGTGGCTTCCCGCAGTCGTCGGGTACACGTCCGCCGAGGCCAGTATGGTGGTGCGCGCTCCGGCCGTCCCCCCGGCTTCCGGTACGGGAACCTGAACAACTGTGCACCAGCCGTAAGAACATCGGCGGAGCCAACCGGGAGAACCTGCTTTGAGTCGTGAAACTGAGAGTTCGCCCTCCGGGCCCCACGGGCGCGGCGGTTCGCCGTACCCGGCGGGGGCACCGCCGTACGGATCGCGCCAGGCGCCGGGCCGGCAGGACGCCACGGACGACACCGGCGCGGCGGCCAGTCCCCGGCAGGACGAGCCCAGAACCGAGACCACGCTGACCACGCGCATCCGCATCAACATCCCCGGATCGCGGCCGATCCCGCCCGTCGTCGTGCGCACGCCGGTGACGGAGGGCGAGGCCATGGACGGGCGCGGCATCGCGGCGCTCGCCCAGGGCGACGTCGGCGGCGAGCGTACGGGGTCGACGCCGGCGCCGGGCGACCCGGCCGCGAGCACGGC
>NZ_JAGIQL010000371.1 GCF_017813245.1 Streptomyces montanisoli | reverse complement strand
GGACAAGCCCTCGGCCTATTAGTACCGGTCAACTCCACCAGTCACCTGGCTTCCATCTCCGGCCTATCAACCCAGTCGTCTACTGGGAGCCTTACCCCATCAAGTGGGTGGGAGTCCTCATCTCGAAGCAGGCTTCCCGCTTAGATGCTTTCAGCGGTTATCCCTCCCGAACGTAGCCAACCAGCCATGCCCTTGGCAGAACAACTGGCACACCAGAGGTTCGTCCGTCCCGGTCCTCTCGTACTAGGGACAGCCCTTCTCAAGACTCCTACGCGCGCAGCGGATAGGGACCGAACTGTCTCACGACGTTCTAAACCCAGCTCGCGTACCGCTTTAATGGGCGAACAGCCCAACCCTTGGGACCGACTCCAGCCCCAGGATGCGACGAGCCGACATCGAGGTGCCAAACCATCCCGTCGATATGGACTCTTGGGGAAGATCAGCCTGTTATCCCCGGGGTACCTTTTATCCGTTGAGCGACGGCGCTTCCACAAGCCACCGCCGGATCACTAGTCCCGACTTTCGTCCCTGCTCGACCCGTCAGTCTCACAGTCAAGCTCCCTTGTGCACTTACACTCACCACCTGATTACCAACCAGGCTGAGGGAACCTTTGGGCGCCTCCGTTACTCTTTAGGAGGCAACCGCCCCAGTTAAACTACCCATCAGACACTGTCCCTGATCCGGATCACGGACCCAGGTTAGACATCCAGCACGACCAGAGTGGTATTTCAACAATGACTCCACCTGAACTGGCGTCCAAGCTTCACAGTCTCCCACCTATCCTACACAAGCCGAACCGAACACCAATATCAAACTGTAGTAAAGGTCCCGGGGTCTTTCCGTCCTGCTGCGCGAAACGAGCATCTTTACTCGTACTGCAATTTCACCGGGCCTATGGTCGAGACAGCCGAGAAGTCGTTACGCCATTCGTGCAGGTCGGAACTTACCCGACAAGGAATTTCGCTACCTTAGGATGGTTATAGTTACCACCGCCGTTTACTGGCGCTTAAGTTCTCAGCTTCGCCACACC
>NZ_JAGIQL010000370.1 GCF_017813245.1 Streptomyces montanisoli | reverse complement strand
GGCCGAGCGGGCCGCGCACGTCCGGCCGACCGACCCGGCCGGCCGACCCGGCCGGCCGACCCGCGCGCTGCCTCGCATGACCGCGCCGGCGCGAACCGGATACCGCTCTCCCCGGGCACGGGCCGCGGCGCGGCACTCCCGATCGGGGACGGAATCCGCCGGGGACCGAGTACGGGGCGGGAAGGCCCGGCCCGGTCCGGCTGGGCGCAACCCTCTGCCGGTCCGCGCGGGCGCGGCCGCGCGAGCACGCGCTCGCCGGCGCGTGCACGCGGCAGTGCGTGACCGCGCGCGTGCGCCGGCGTTGTGGTAGGCAGGACGTCCATCCGGCCGCCCCACCCCTCAGGGCCCGCACGCCCTCCGGCCGCGCACGGGGCCGGATGCCCCGCATCACGTTCTCGTACCGGCAGGTCTGCGGACGCACGCGCTGGGTAGGGCTGACTGGGTCCGGATTCCTCATGCTGGGAGACAGAGCCGTGACCGCTACCATCCGTGAACTCTCCAAACGACGGGCACTGTGTGCACCGGCCGTACCGGTACAGGCGCACACAGTGCCGACGTTCGCCCCGGCCTTCGTGCCGGCTCCCCTCACCAGTGAGCCACCCCTCGCCGACGCCGCCCCGCTGACGAGCGAGCCCCCGCTCGCGGAGACGGCCCCCCTCACCAGCGAACCGACCGCGCCCCTGACGGCCGTCGGCCCGGAGTCCCCAGGAGTCTGAATGGGCCTCGCCCGCCTCGCCGAGCTGCACGGTGTCGCCACGACGTACGCGCCCTCGCCGGCGACGGAGGTCCACGTCGACGACGCCACGGTCGTGGCGGTGCTCGCCGCACTCGGGGTCGACGCCTCGACCCCGGCGGCGATCGCGTCCGCGACCGAAGCGGCGGAGCGCGAGGCCGCGGCCCGCCTGCTGCCCCCGACCGTGGTGTGGTGGGCGGGCGAGCCGCCGCCCGCCTGGTCGGCGCGGCTCCCCGCGGGCACGGTGCTCAGCGTCGACCTGGAGGACGGCGGCGAGGCGCGGCTGCGTGCCGACGCGGGCACCCTCGGCCTCGCAGCCGCCGAGGACGGCCCC